>JAQSXM010000161.1 GCA_029256645.1 Sporomusa sp.
AATTAAGCAGTTTGCTCTGCCACTTCTATTCCAAAAGACAAGCTGACCTGTACGCCCATCATTTAAAGTAACATAACGCCCAATCAGCGACTGGCATAACTCATTAAGAAATGGTGTGCTATACTTTGGTGAGAATTTTCCGGCAAACGTATCGCCCTGAATAGAATCAATAGCGGCAAACGGCGATACCTCTTCTCCATAAACCTTCTTTGAGGTCATTGCATCATAGGTATCGGCAATACCAAGCACGCGGGCTATGGGATGGTTCTTGGAAGCATCTGTACGCAGCGGATAACCTGACCCGTCATCCCGTTCATGATGCTGCAGGACACCAAAACGGACATTCTCAGGAATTTCAACATAGTTACGAAAAAACTTAAAAGCAATTGCCGGGTGCTGCCGCACCAGATTGAATTCTTCTTCGGTTAAACTGCCATTCTTATATAAAATCTGTACGGGGATTTCAAGCTTACCAAGATCATGAAGAATCCCGGCTAACACCAGATAACGCTGCTGTGTTAAATCAAAAGCCCCGCTGGCTGCACCAATAATATTGGCCAGAATACCAACATTGATAGAGTGATGAAATAAATAATCCTCAGAACGAATGGTGGTATGAAGTAGGGCAGTTGCTCCAGTGCCCCGTGCAGACAGCCACATGACAGAGTCAACAATGGAATATAGTAGTTGGCAATCTAAATGTTTCTCTAAACGGACAAGCGTGAAACACTTTTTCAAGGCCTTTACGGCCTCATTATAAGCATGAAGAAAATCGTTTTCATGCTCCGAATTGCTGGCCATATCCGGTTCGCAGTACTCACAAGGCACATTAGCTTCGAGCTCAGGTATTGCAGCTGGACTACTTGTCAGGTTGGGTTGATTAACCTCCCGAATCCGAACCATTTCAAGACCATAACTCACAATCCGCTCAATATGTGTCTTAGTTAGTATCGTACCGGTATGAAGCAACACCCCGCCATCAGGTGATAATACTGTTTCGCCAAGTTCTAAACCTGGTTGGAGCTGTTCAACCTGATATCTAGCAATACTATAATTTTCAGTCATGTGTTTCTCTCCTCCCTCAGGTGCTGCTTGAATTAAGCTCACACAGATTCTTTGAACTCGCTATGTAAAATAGCTAATTTCAATTATTAGCTATTTCGCAGAAATATTCAATATATCTCTTTAAAATTCCAATAAATTTATTTTTCGCAGGTTTCCTAAAAAAGTAGACTGTGACTTTCTAAAAGTCACAGTCTACTCAAGTTATGTCTGAAAAAATAAATCTCTGATAATAGTTAAGCATAAATAAAATTCCTTATGCAGTTTGAACTATAAGGATTAGTCCAACTGCCAGCCCCAATTCTTTCTAATTCGGCCTCAAAGACTGGATTTCCATCATAATAGGGAAGTCCTTGCTTCATTAAAGCCCAGTGACATACCTCATGCTTTACAATTTTTTCGATAGCCATATCTGAGTAAGTTCCACTAATAAACCCAGGGCAGAATTCTATCCGGTACCCATGCTCTGACAGCGATACTTGGCCAAGAATTCGTGAGAATTCCGGATTAATGACAATAACTGCGTCAAAATCCATCCCCCAATATTCATGCGCATATTGACAGGCTTTTTCCCTGATCTCATCCAGAATCATCGACCTACCCCCCATTTATATCCCATGAAAATAACTTTCTTTATTTATTATATGATAGATATTGAATTTTCTGAATACCCTAACAATAAAAAAGTACTAAGGAATTAATTCCTTAGTACACCACTTTTTAAATTCGATGAAGAATCTGCAAGGGATAGCTTCTTCCTTGCTGAAATTCCTGGATAATCGGTCTAATCCGCTTGGCATTTCTGAACACCCCATCATCCATGGCTGCAATGTCAGCAAACGATAACCAGTGACAATCCAGTATTTCATCTTCCTGCGGCCTTGGTATATCGTCCGCTTGTGCCTGTGCAGAAAAGACAAAATTAATATAGTGGTTGTCACTGGCACCTTCATAGATTCCCAGGAAACCTGTCAGCTCAACGCAAAAGCCAACCTCTTCTTTAACCTCCCGCTTAGCACCGGCAATGATATCCTCACCTAACTCCAGATGCCCGCCAGGTAAATTATATTTACCATAAGCCTGGGGTTTCTTTTCACGTACAAATAGAATTTTACCGTTTCGTTCAATAAGCGTGCTGACGTGCACTACAAAATCCATGCTGCTGCACCTACAATTCCTTAGTCCTTTTATACCTCAGCAGATACTATTATAAGAACCCGGATAACTATTTTATCGCGGGGATACGCTCAGCTACCTTATGCCAGTCATGTTTGTCAAGAAAACTACCCGGTACATTGTTTTCCATTTCTTTAAACATTGACAAAGGCACACTAAAAGACAATAAATCCGCATCAATCACCGGCCGCGCCGTTATGTCGGTCATCCCAACAACTGCCTGAGGATATTCTTTACCTGCTTCATTCCAGGGGATCAAGCAGGTAGTCTGACAGCCTGCCCCAAAGGGTATAACAACATTAGTACGGCCAGGACGCCCGTAGTTGGCCAGAACAACCAAGGCTGAAAGCTGATCAGGATTTGCATAAAACACGATAACTCGCAGCTCTTTTTGATCAATATTAACCTCAGTCAAGGGTGTAAAAACAACGTATTGTTCAGGTATGTCAGTAATAGGTAATGAATCTACAAAAGTTTTCGCCAGCTCAGGTGTTTTCTTGTATGCCTCACCCTCCCGGTATCCCTCTTTCCCTGTAGACAGAAAGTGCTCAAAGCCCCCAGGAAACTCAGGATACATATTGCCAAAACCCAAGCCCACCCCACCGCCCAAACAGCCAAATGTGCTGCGACTAAAGACCACCTTACGTCCTTTAGCCGCTGCTGTTAGCATAGCAGCTACACACCCCCAGCGCCCTTCGGCAAACTCAAGGGCCCCCGGAGGTTTTTCGTTAGTAAATAAGACGGCGATAGGAGAATACCTTAATTTTAAACGTTGTGCAATCTCACTTTGCATACTTGCCCTCCCTATCTATTAGAATATTCAAATATATTATTAGCCATCTACCCAGATTATCCTTCATATATTTGTAAATACTTTGTCCAGCACAGGCGATAAAAAACAGGGCCAACCTGGAAATAGGTTTACCCTGCCGCAATAATAGTACGTATCAAAAGAGCGGCAAAAAGCTGCTAATTACCGCAAAAATTTAATCGTTACATCAGGAAGATATTTACCTATTGCGCTAAACAGTTCGTTGGTTAACCCCTTATCTTCAAGCATTCTCTCAATTGCACTTTTTTCAAGGATACCGTATGGCTTAACCACACCAAGAAATGGATGATGCACCGCCGAATCAAGTTTGCCATATTCTACGCTTTCTACATGTATCCCATCAAGATGAAATGTATATTCGCCGATGACCTTGCCATCCTGAGTTACCTGAAGCCCAGCTTTGTTTTTCTTACCTGAAAGGATGCCATTGACTATGGCATACATTTGAGGATGCTTTTCCTTTACTATACCCAGAATCTCTTCCCGGAAAGGAAGAATTTTTTCTTTAATCAGCTTATCTGTATCTGTCATACTATACCTCCATTTAAGCGTATATTGATGTTAGTATATCCAAAATATTTACAAAGAATTAAAAGCCGCCTACCCGAAGGTAGACGGCCGTTGTGGTTAGTACCTAGTAAACAATTTTTAACAGCTTGAACTGCAATCATTATCAAATGAGCAAAACAGTAAGATAATTATGATGATAATTATAACCCAACTGCCGCCGCGACCACCAGCTCCGCCAAAACCGAATCCCATAGGTATAACCTCCTTTGCTATGTAGTAGGTAGTAGTATAGTGCATAATATGATGCAAAGGGGAATTTTGCTACAGCAAAGACGATGGTACGTTGCAGATCCATTGACTAAAAATAAAAAGCCGCCCCACCAAAAGGTAGACGGCTTAGGTACGACAAATAGCTCTGCCGGTAGTACTTACAGACTAGTCGTATTGGTAACAAAATAACTGTTAACAGGTTGAGCTGCAATCATTGTCAAATGAGCAAAATAGCAGGATAATGATGATAATAATGATGATCCAACTGCTGCCACCACGGCCGCCGCCACAACCGCCACCAAAACCGAATCCCATATATATACCTCCTTTATTATGTAGTAGGATGAGATATTGTATAGTATGATACACTGCTGTGTTTTGCCACTGCTCTGTTGCTGATAAAAAGAACAAAAAAATAGACTAATTCCGAAAAAAGCCGTCTGCCTAAAGGCAGACGGCTTCTGACACAACCAAAAAGCTATGCGGGCGGTACTTATAGATTAGTTGTGTTTAATGCGGGCAGAATAATTGTCAGCAGGTTGGACTGCAATCATCCTCAAAGCAACAGAACAGCAGAATAATTATAATGATAATTATAATCCAACTGCCACCACCGCGGCCACCACAACCGCCACCAAATCCAAATCCCATAGGTAGACCTCCTTTACTGTATAGTAGGGGGAGATATTGTATAGTATGACATATCAGGAGATTTTGCTACCTGAGCTATTTATTAATTAGAGGAATCGGTATGCCCGCCCACCACACAAAAAATAACCCTCTGCTCCAGCAAAGGGTTTAAGGTGGAATGTATGTATTTTCAGAAGGAGAGGAGAAAGCGGCATTAGCTTTCCTTGAGTAAATACTACTTTATTCAGCAGAATTTGTCAATACTAATTATTTATTAACTTTAATTATCATTGGTTATTTTTAGTTTTTTTGGTAATACTAGTAGAGTAACATCTATTTTCCTCTCTCCTTTGAACATCCCCGGTGAATGTGTATACCGGGGATATTTCTTTTGATCGCTTACTAGCCTAGTCATTAAATAGTATTTTGCAAAGCATTGCATGATTTACGAGCTGATCGGGGCATAACCCAGTCATTTCTTTTAGTTTCTCCAGTCTAAATACCAGGGTATTGCGGTGAATGTAGAGTGCTTTTGCCGTCTTCGATACGTTAAGGTTGTTGTTTAATAATGTGTTAACAGTATTTCTCATATCATATTTAAAATCAAGTTTATCAGCAAGGATTTGCTGTAAACCTCTTATCGCCAAACATGAATCAAGAGCTCCCGGCACTCTGATCAGATAAGCAACAAGTATATCAAAATTGTAGATTGAAGCGACCGGCGTATTGCCTAAGTTGTGTCGCAGGGAAAATACAGCTTCCGTATAGGATGTGTATAGTCCTGGCGGTAAGGGGGTAAGACTGCCCAAACCAAGACATAGCCCTTCATACTGATTATCCCCCTGCAGCAGTTGAATTACATCAAGACCCCACTGGCTAAGCTTGTCTGTTGAGATATCTACCGGATAATGCCTCAGAATAATTAATTCTTCTGAGGTGCAAACAACCAGATCTCTGTCATCAACAAGCGAGGATGATTCCAGCAATTGGATTAGGCTCTCCCTGGTTCTGGAGATTACAAGATCGTGTGTGCCGTATTGCCGCAAGGCGTCCGCCAGAATACCCCTAACATTTACGACCGCAACGATTCGTGATAATTCCAGTTTAAAGCGCAGCAGGCTGGCCAGCTTGGTTATTTGTATATAGTTTTCTTGATATCGTCCATCCAGCAGCAGGTGAATAAACTGTTCCCGCAGCTGTAAGTTTGATCTAAATTCCGCAATCAGGCTTTCCCGCTCTAAAATTAACTCTGTTACCAGCTTTACTAAATTAGCAGTATTTCTTACCAAGTCAGGATGACCAGATACCCCAACTACTCCAACTACTTGATCACCAAACTCAATTGGCAGATTTAAACCCGGTAAAGCCCCTGGATATTGTCCAATATTTTCAGGATAGATCTCAACACAAACCCCGGTGTTGATAACGTCCATAGCACCCTGGTGATAAGTGTTAATCCTGCTCCCTTGCCCTGATGCTATAATCATACCTGAATTGTTCATAATATTTATATTGTGCAATGCAATTGGCTTTATATTGTCAACAATCTTTTGTGCAAGTGTGGCAGAAATAATCATACCTGGCCTCCAGTTAAACATCTGGTTATATTATACATTATAAATACTCTTATTACCCTAGTTAACCCATTATCATTAGATAAATTAACTAATAAGTTGTATTATTTTCAGTATATCGTTGTTTATTTCAGATAATTGCCAAAAGTTGTGGCTATTAGTAAAATTGATATAATCCCATCTATAGCAAAAATAAGGACGTGATGAAATTGCGTATCGTCGTAGCACCGGACTCCTATAAAGGCAGCCTAACAGCGGTAGCGGTAGCTGGCGCCATGGAGCAAGGCATTCTCACTGTTTTTCCCTGTGCTAAAGTATATAAAGTACCGATTGCGGACGGCGGCGAAGGAACTGTGGCAGCCTTAGTCACAGCCACCGGCGGGCAAACAATCAGACAAAATGTAACCGGTCCCCTGGGCGAAACGACAGAGGCATTTTGGGGAATACTGGGCGATGGTGAAACAGCAGTCATCGAAATGGCAGCCGCTTCAGGACTGACTCTTGTAGCCAGAGATCAACGGGATCCCCGGATCGCAACCACTTATGGAACAGGCCAGCTCATCAAGGCCGCGCTTGAGCAAGGTATCCGCAAGTTCATTATCGGTATTGGCGGCAGTGCTACCAACGACGGCGGTGCCGGAATGGCGCAGGCTTTAGGCGCAAGATTCCTTGATTCTGACGGAAAAGCGCTAATGCCCGGGGGTGCAGCTTTGACCAGATTAGCAACGATTGACCTCTCGGGTATAGACCCACGTATAGCGGAGTCTTCTATCCTGGTGGCTTGCGATGTTGATAATCCTCTGTGCGGACCGCTGGGAGCCTCGGCGGTTTATGGTCCCCAAAAGGGTGCTACGCCAACAATGATACTTGAATTGGATCAAGCCCTCCAACAATTTGCCGCTGTTGCCAAAACGGCAACAGGTAAAGATGTGTCAAATATTCCAGGCGCAGGAGCAGCAGGCGGATTAGGTGCGGGTCTGATGTTCTTTACCAACGCTGAGCTAAAGCCAGGTGTAGAGATTGTCCTGAAGGCCACTGGGTTTGCTGATATTGTGAAACAAGCGGATTTAGTTATCACCGGCGAGGGCGCTACTGATTTCCAGACAGCGTGTGGTAAAGCGCCTGTAGGTGTAGCTAAAGTTGCCCAGCAGTATAACATTCCTTCAATATGTCTTTCCGGTAGCTTGGGACAAGGCGCTGAGCAGGTACTGGACCAGGGCATTACGGGATTAATGAGCATCGTTCCCGGACCAATGACCCTTAACGAATGCATGTATACTGCCGAAGATCTAATCCAGGCGGCAACCGCCCGCTTGTGTCGTTTGATAAACATTGGCATCAAGATTGGCGGTAATCAAAAAGGGTAAAGCAATA
>JAQSXM010000162.1 GCA_029256645.1 Sporomusa sp.
AAAAGAACTGGAAAACAGCAAACTAATCCATCGGGAGCAATATAATCAGATTCCCCCTAAGGTTGAATATTGGCTGACTGAAAAAGGGAAAACCCTGATACCCATATTGGATCTTATGTATCAGTGGGGAGACCAGAACCGGGAGTAGCAAGCTGCTACAACAGGAAATCTGTCGATAAAAATTTCGATTTATCACCCTTGACAATAGCGGTAATTAATTGCTTATTGGCCGGTGTCATTTTTGCAGCCACCATCGTCCGGATTGAGAATGCCCGCAACGCGTCGGTGACAGATAAGGTGCCTTCGGCTGAATCCTTTCTGCCGGTAAAGGGAAAACGGTCCGGGCCGCGCTGGCACTGACTGTTGATGTTCACCCGGCAGACCTGATTCACCAGTGGATCAATGAGGCTGGCCATCAGATCCGCGTCTGTTCCGAAGATACTGACCTGCTGGCCATAATTGGAGTCAATGATATATTGGATGGGTTCACGGATATCATCATACCCGGCAATCGGTACCACCGGTCCGAACTGTTCTTCGGTGTACACCCGCATTTTTTCATTAACCGGATATAATACCGCAGGCTTGAACAGCGACCCGGAGCTGGTGCCGCCATCCGGATTGATTACTGTTGCGCCATGGTTAACGGCGTCTTCAATGAGTTCCTGCAGATACCTGCTTTTATTCGGTTCAGGCAGCGGCGTAATTTTGACCCCGGGTTCCCACGGCATACCTAGCTTGAGGCTGCTGACTTTGTCGGAGAAGCGTTTAAGGAATTCATCAATAATCCGGTTATGCACAAACAGGATTTTTAGTGCTGTACAACGCTGGCCATTATAGGAGAGTGAACCGGCTATCGTTTCCTCCACAACCTGGTCAAGCGCCGCGTCTGCCAGCACAATGGCGGCGTTTTTGGCCTCCAGTCCCAAAACACTGCGCAACCGGTGCGGTTTGGGGTGCTGCTGCTTGAGGGTATCGGCCACCGTGCTTGAGCCGATAAAGGCCAGTGTGTTGATTTTTCCTGAACGCATGACCGGTCCAACCACTTTTTGCCCGGACCCGTAGACGGTGTTGACAACACCGGGAGGAAAAGCATCCCGGAAGGCTTCAAGCAGTGGTGAATGCAGCAATACTCCCAGCTTGGGCGGTTTGAAAACCACGGTATTCCCCATAACCAGGGCCGGGATCAGTGTGGTAAAGGTCTCGTTCAGTGGGTAATTATAGGGCCCCATGCATAATACCACGCCCAGCGGGGCGCGCCTGACCTGGGCCAGAATGCCCTCCTCAATGGTAAAACGGGAAGATTCCCGGTCCAGGACCTTGAGTGCCTCCAGGGTATCGCGGATGTACTCTACCGTCCGGTCAAATTCTTTTTCCGAGTCAGGCAGTGTTTTCCCGATCTCCCACATGAGCAGTTTTACAACCTCTTCCCGCTTGGCAATCATATTGCGGGCAAATAGCTCCAGATGGCGGATTCTTTTTTCCACAGACATCGTGGGCCACAGTCCGCCGCCATTATCGTAGGCTCTTTCCGCAGCGTCCAGGGCCTCCAGGGCTTCTTTCTCAGTCAGGACAGGATAACAGCCAAGAACAACCGGCTGAAGAGTTCCATCTTTCAGTACCTGTATTGGTGAAATTACTTGCTGGCACGGCCCTTCCCACCGCCTGATCTCGCCATTAATCAAATACTCTTGCTGCTGGATAGGCTGCTTAATCCGGTATTGCTCAGGGATATCGGCTTCGCAGGGAAACAGGCTGTTAGTTTGTTCATTTTGCCCCAAAATTTCACTCTCCTTAAAGTAGGTAATTGTCTATATTAGATAAGTACTTCGATTATAATTTCCACTTTCCTCCAAAATTAATAGCACTCACGGTGGGAATTGGCAGCCGGAGCATAAATTTTTACTGATAAGTTTTTACAGCTGGAATTTGACTGAATACTTGCAACAGTGGAAATTAGATGCCATTATATCCATTAACCGGTAATTGCCGGGTGTTAGCTGCGGGAGTATACTGACGGTGGGAGGTGGCAGTATGCTCCAAGTCCAAGAGGTGGCTGACGGCCTCGCTCACCTGGCCGAATCAATCTGTGACAAGTGTCCGATGAGCGAAACCTGCGGCGATATACCGATGTGCGGCGATATTCAATTACTGAAGCAGGCGGAAGAATTACTTAAGATGCACCCTTGAGGGTGCATTTTTGTGTTTTGTGATTAATAATAATTAGCTGCGCTGAATATGAATACAGAGAGTAAAACCAGGCGTTTTACATAGAATGAAATGGCGGGTGAGCCTATGAAACACGAGATTTTTGCCGATGGGATCAGTGCTATCCATGTTACCGGCAATCTTGTCCGTATCGATCTGATGTCTCTGCAGCCCCAGCTTAGCGGTGAAGACGGTAAGCCGGTGGTTGTTATCAGCAAGCGGATCATCATGCCGCTGGAGGGCTTTGTCCAGTCATTGGCGATTCAGGAGGATATCGTTAAGCAGCTGCTTGCGGCCGGTGTGCTAAAAAAGACTGAACCGTTACATATATCAACCCAACACTGATGCAAAGTCTTATCGGCTGGGGGCTGTCAATATTCTAATTTGATCGACAAAGTTCGACATAAATTACAAAATTATCCTTGACAGTAATTTTATTCCAATGTATACTGGAAAAGTAGACGATTAGCACTCTCTATAGACGAGTGCTAATAGCAAGACTCGGATAGATCGGTCAGAAGATAAATAAGGGGGACAAGTATATGGAAAAACGCAATCTATACATAGAAAAGATTGAGGCCAATCTGGCCCAGTACAATGCAAAGCTAGTGGAGATGAGGGCTAAAGCGGCTGAGGTGCAGGCCGACATGAAATTAGAATACCTCAATCAGATAGAGAAGGTCGAAAAGATGCGTGATGATGTTAAGGACAAGCATAATCAACTCAAACATGCCAGTGAGAATGCCTGGGAAGATGTAAAATCAGGGACTGAAAAGGCGTGGAATGAGCTGACAGAAGCCGTTGATAGGGCTACCCACCGGTTTAAATAACTCAACAAACCAGCCGGTTTTGTTGGACAGGCTTGGCACCAGATGCTGCTATCATACATGAAAATAAAGTTAAAAATATTAGGGGGTTTTCCTGTTGAAAAAAATTATATTTGCTGTAATGCTTCTTATTGTAACTAGTGTGGGCACCGTTTTTGCCGCTCCGATAAATAACCTGGACAGAGGTCAGACTGCGATCGGTTTCGTGAGAGATGATTTCTATGTTGAACATAAACTTACTAATGCGATTACTGTAGGGCTGCAAGATGACGATATCTACGGACAGTTTGGCCTTAATGGTAATTACCGGGCTATTATTGGCAGCCGGGATTACGATTCTGATTCGCATCTTTATGGCGGTGTCGCGGTCACCACTGCACTGGCTCCTGCTCTGGATGGCTACGCCTCGGTGGTTGCAGGTAGCAGCTTTGCAGAATTTCAGGTTGGGGCCAACTACAGCCTCACCCATAATTTTGATCTTAATGTCAACTACTGCTCGTTCAGACCGGACGAAGGCCGCAATAAAAACCGAGTTGGGATAGGCGCAACCTTAAAGTTCTAAAACTTAAGCCCAAAATGATGAGAACCCGCGAGATTTCGCGGGTTCTTTGCTAATCAATTTCTCCATCGACCATGACGATTTCCGGGTGGGCAGAAACAATCAGCGGGTCTTCACTCCATACGACCAGATCGGCGTCCATGCCGGGAGCCAGGCTGCCGATACGGTCATCAACGCCCAGAATCTTTGCAGCGTCGCAGGTGATCATTTTCAGCGCCTGATGGGCCGGGAGGCCGTACCGGGTCGACAGGCCGGCATAGAGCGACAGAAAACAGCTGGGTGTTACCGGGTGATCGCTCATCATGGTAAAGGCTACGCCATGCCGGTATAACAGGGCAGGTGATTCCATGGTTTTATCTTTTAGCTCCACTTTTGATCTGGTGGATAATGTTGGCCCCAGGATTACAGGGATCTCTTCGGCTGCCAGCAGGTCGGCCACAAGATAAGCCTCGGTGCCATGCTCGATAATGATTTCAACATCAAACTCCCGGGCGATCCGTATTGCTGTAATAATATCATCGGCCCTGTGAGCGTGGGCCCGGAGCGGCATCTCCCTGCGCAATACCCTGGCGATTGCTTCCATGCCCATATCATATTTAAAATCTTTTTCGCCCTGTTGCAGCAGGTACTGGCGGGCCTTCCAGAAAGCCTCCCTGATTAGGGCGGCGGTTGCCATACGTGAGACAGGCATCTTTTTGCGGTCTGCCCCGTAAACCCGTTTAGGGTTTTCACCAAAGGCAATCTTTAGCCCGGCATACCGCTGGAGCAGCATCTGCTCTACGGTGGCTTTGGGCGCGGTTTTAAGGAGCACGCATTGGCCGCCTATCGGATTGGCGCTGCCGGGAGCGATCATAACAGTTGTTACGCCCCCCTGGTAGGCTTCCAGCAGGCCGAGGTCAGCGGGGTTAATGGCATCAAGGGCATGCAGGCCGGGGGTAACCGGTTCGCTGCGTTCGTTGACATCAGAACCGGCCCAGCCCATGCCTTCGCTTTCGATACCTAAATGGGTGTGGGCGTCAATGAGTCCCGGGGTTATGATCTTGCCGGTTACATCGATGACCCGGCAGCCTGGCGGGATGTCGATATTTTTGCCAATTGCCCATATTTTACTGTTGCGAACCACTATTGTGCCGCGTTCTAGGTTTTTACCGCACATTGTCAGGATTGTTCCACCTGTTAATGCAATCATTTATTTCCCTCCTAGTCATTATAGTGAAGTTGTAATCAGCAGACGATCACTCAGTTTTGCTCTACTCTTAGCTGTGGGCCGGCCGGTTTGGGAGTCCCTGTATTCAGGCAGGGGCTCTCTAACATATATTACTCATGTTGGCAAGAGTTTCCTGCATAATTTTTTTCTGCCGGCTCCGGTTAATGATTGACGGAAAACAAGGATTGCAATGGAAAATAAATTTGCAATCGTAAGGCGGTATACTATATAATGAACCCAGAGGTGAGGGTAAATGGAAGTTAATCTCAAAAGAACGATTACCGGACTGGAACATCAAAAGCTGGTAAGTGCTGCTCTTTGCCCGGACGGACAAATAACCCGGCCTAATCAACTTGTTAAAACAGGCAGTATCATTGGTCGCCGGGATTCACTCACAGAATTGCAGCAAAAAATACTGACTGCCGCGATCGCCTTAAGCTATGAAAGCAGGCCGAATAAATCTGATCACGCTGCTTATTTGATGCACTTTAGTGATTTTGTTAAAATCTGTGGTGATTCATTGCAAAATGACATGTATGCTTATATAGTCAATGAGATTGAAAAAATATCCAAAAAAGGCCTGTGGCTGTATGATGAGCAGACTGAAACATTGATCCGGACCCAGTGGTTCCAGGCGATTGAATATCGTGGCAAGGGGATTCTCTTTCAGTTTACTGAGCGCGTGATGTCTTTAATTGCTGCTATTGACCCCTGCGATATTGAGTATCAGTTAGTAAAAGGAATTCAATATAAAGGTAAACATACGCTGGCTGTTTTTGAAATTCTCTGGTCCTGGAAATCTGCCGGTGTGGTAGAATACAGTATTGCTGAGATGATGCGGCAATTATCTCTGGAACACACACGCTATTCCTATGGCCAGCTGCGGCTTAGGGTTATTGAACCGTCAATCCAGGAAATTTATGAATGGGATGACGCAATTTTTGTGCGTTTTGGACCAACATTTTCCGGGCGCAGAGTGGAAGGTATCTGGTTTGAAGTGATAACCGGGGAAAAGGCCAGGGAGTTGCGAAAAAATGAACCGGAATTTAAATTTTCGTCACCGGAGCAAAAGCATGGACAAATAAAATAAAAGTAAAAATTCATCGATTGCAAATTAAAATATGATTGCAATTGATAAAAAATTGCCATATAATGTAGATAGACCGTAAGCATAGCGAGATAATAACAGCATTTGTCTCGCATTTTTTTCACCTATATCGATTGCAAACTGTAATCTTGTTGCAATCAAGGCGCGGTGGCAGCATTTTTAATGGGAAGGATGTGGCATTCATGAAAAGTTTCGGTGAGTATGTGGGCAAGTTCGGCGACGCGGTGTTAAAAGATAATGTCCGGTGTCTCCAAATGAATATGGGGTATGTCTGCAATCTAAGCTGCAGGCATTGTCATGTGGAGGCCGGTCCTGACCGTCGGGAAACGATGAGTATGACAGTGGTAAATGACTGTCTGCGCTTTATTGAAAGCGCAGATATAAATGTTATTGATATTACCGGCGGCGCCCCGGAAATGAATCCTAATTTACGTGGTCTGATTCGTGGCTTGCGCAAATTGAAACCGGCGGCAAGTATCTTATTGCGGAGTAATCTAACGATTTTGAATGAGCCTAAGTATGCTAAATTACCGGGGTTCCTGCAGGAAAATAATGTAGACATCATTTCATCTATGCCCTGTTATCTGGAAGAGAATGTGGAGTTTCAGCGTGGCAAGGGGGTCTACAGTCAAAACATTAAGATGCTGCAGAAGCTGAATCGTTTGGGCTATGGGGGGACAGGTCCCAAGCTGCATTTAATTTATAATCCTGGCGGGAACTTTTTACCTGCCCCCCAAAATGAGTTGGATTTTGCCTATAAAGAAAGCCTTGGTGAACGATTCGGGATTGTGTTTAACAATCTGTATACGATTACCAATGCCCCCATTGGCCGGTTCCGGGCCGACCTGGAAAAAAAAGGGTTGCTGGAGGGCTATATGAACCTGCTGGCCGACAATTTCAATCCGGCTAATTTGTCCAGGGTGATGTGCCGGAATTTGCTTAATGTTGACTGGCAAGGCCGTGTTTACGACTGCGATTTTAACCAGGTATTACATCTGCCGATTGCTGTCCGGGATAATTACATAGGCAGCATTACTGCCAAAGATCTGGCCGGGATGCCCGTCAAGCTGGGCAATCATTGTTTCACCTGCACGGCCGGTGCCGGCAGCAGTTGTCAGGGGAGCCTGAACAATAAGGCCGGATAAGTTTATTACACAGGCAAGGAAGCAGTTGCTGCTGGGTTATGGCAGGATTTATCAGGAGAACCTGGTGCTGATGCTCGCGGCTAAGGGGGGATAATGCAGTAATTTCACGTGTTTGTTCTGGTGGAAACTAATAATTACAGGGAGTGGATAATATGAGTTACTTAAAAACTACACATGAACTATATAAAGAAGCGGCGCTTACGCCGCAGCTCAGTCTGTGTTGTGTGACAAGCCAGGCCAGATTTTTGCCTGATCTGGTGACTCCGGGGGTTATGAAGGAGATGAATTATGGCTGCGGCACTACTGTGCACTTCGGCGATCTTAATGCCGGTGAGACCGTTTTGTATGTTGGTGTGGGCGGCGGGCTGGAAGC
>JAQSXM010000163.1 GCA_029256645.1 Sporomusa sp.
GTTAGCAGTTTATTTCGTTCAGGTATTTCTTTATATTAGCAATCGAATGTTCTAAAGCGGCCTCCTCTGCCTGAGACATTGGTATAACAAGGGTTGATCCAGCCCCTTGGCGGCCATTTACAGTTGGCAGACTGACTGCAGTTCCATAATTGCTGTTGAAGGTGGAGACCG
The DNA here is from genome assembly GCA_029256645.1 of Sporomusa sp. Next base: position 172 of record JAQSXM010000163.1, read on the forward strand.
GCAAAATCTGGCGGTTATCATGCACAATCGCTTCAAGGATAGCGCAGGCAGCTACGGCAGGGGCAAAGACGGTGCCGCCTTTCAGGGCGATAACCTGGCCGGATGCGGCGCGGACCTCATTGGCAATACGTGTAACCGCGGGAGCATCATAATTTGGCAGGTTGACTAAGGGAACTCCTTTGATGCTTATGTTTGTTACCAGAGGAACCATGGTTTCACCATGCTCTCCCACCACATATGCGTCAAGATCCCGGGCATCAACCTGGAAGTGCCGGGCGAGATAGGAACGGTAACGGGCGGTATCAAGAACAGTTCCCATACCAATTACCCGTCCGGCAGGCAGGCCTGATGCCTGATAGGCAAGATGGGTCATTACATCAAGCGGATTGGTAATCATCACAATGATGCAGTGCGGGCTTAAGGCAACAACTTTTTTTGTAATATCAGCAATCAGACCGGCGTTACGGGAAAGAAGCATTACCCGGGGTTCGTCTGCTTTGCGGGGAATACCTGCGGTGATAACAACAATATCAGAATTGGCGGTATCCTCAATTTCACCGTGTTTGATGTTAGCCTGAGGGCAGAATGCTTGTCCCTGCAGGATATCAAGAGCTTCACCATGGGCTTTGTCGCTAGAGACATCAGTTAAAACGATTTCTTGAGCCAATCCCTTTAAGGCTGTTGTATAAGCTACGGCAACCCCAACTTTGCCGCTGCCGATAAATGAAATTTTCATTTTTAATCTCCTATCTGTTTCATTTTTATCGTTGTAGTTGCCGAAGAATATCATATGACCGGCAAATATCCGCATACTGCTCTTGCCCGATATGATTAACCAAAACATTGACCATGATGTCATGCCTTACATATTCCTTTGTCACCAGCACAAGTGAGGGGGTTTTGGTCCAGACACCTGTAGAGTGACTGCTGTCTTCGGCCAATTTACCGATTACCACTTCAGTATCATCTGTGATAATTGTAGATAGCTTGGCGCCGACCCGTTGGTACACATTGTGGCTGCATACTTCAAGGTTAATAACCTGACTGGCAGCAACATCGCACTCTCCAAATATTGCGGCGACGACATAAACGCCGCGGTTTACGGCTGCGGTTAAGGCTGAATTGACCAGAGCAACCTGCTCTGGCCAGAGTGAGGCAAATACCTCTTTCCGGGCCTGGCCGAGCAACTCGCGCATCTTAGCATTAATACTATCAGTTCCTTGTAGATTCCAGGTGAGATCAAAAGCATCCATTGGGGGTATGGTAGTTAAATCAGTCAAAATCGACTGAATACTTTTGTCTGTTTCTTCCTGGATGCGGGTAAACAAAATTTTCGGCTGGACAGGATAGTAAAGAACAGGTTCGCTTTGACTGTCCAGCACAGCCCCGCGGTTTTTTAATTTTGTTAATACCTCATAGATTTTTGATGGCGGAATCTGAGCTAATTTACTGATCTCATAGCCGTTGGCCGGAAACCGTCGCAACAGGGCGTAATAGGCTTTGGCCTCGTAGGCGCTAAACCCGAGTGATTCAAGTTTTTTTAAAACCTTCATATTCATTCCTGCCCTTCTTGCCTATATACTACTATGGTAGTATATAGACTTCAATATACACTGTGTATGAGTGTATAGAACAATTTGTTTGGACAGGGTCTAAAGCTAGCAGTTGCTGCAGGTATCAGAGAAAGTTTGTGAATTGGCGCTTGACGAACAGGTTTGATATTTAGTATATTTAAAGACAAACGTATGCGCAGAGGGATTATGTAGTGTAAAAAAGATTATGTTATGCGGATAATTTCATGAGGGTTTACAGAAGAAGTAAACAGAGCCGCTGCTGAGCGACCTCTGTTTTTATTTAACTTATTTCTATGGAGGGATTCTATTAATGGAAAACATGTACGTTTTTTATGATGGTAAGATTGTTCCCGAGAGTGAGGTACATATCAGCATCCGCTGTAAAGGGTTTAATTATGGACTTGGTTGCTTTGAGGGGATAAGAGCCTATTGGGATGAGGCTGAAGGACAGCTTCATGTCTTTCGTATGCGGGAGCATTATGAGCGATTATTGCAATCCTGCAAAACCTTATATATAAATATCCCTTATACTGTGGACGAGTTGTGTAAGGCAACACTTGAGCTGCTTAGAAAAAATAATTTTCGTAGTACAGTCTATATCCGACCACTTGCTTTTAAAGGGTCTAATCAAATATTCCCGACTCTTTTGGATGAGGATAACCGAATTGTGATTTACTGTCAGCCTCTGGGCAGCTTTGTGGGTAAGGATGAGCTGAGGGCTGCTTTTACCTCCTGGGAGCGGTTAGGCGATAACATGCTGCCACCGCGTACTAAACCGACGGCTGCCTATCTTAACTCCGGGCTGGCGTCCCTGGAGGTGGTTCGACGGGGGTATGACGAAGCTCTGTTTCTGACCCGAAACGGCCATGTTTGTGAAGGCCCGGGCGAGAATGTGTTTATGGTCCGTAACGGGAAATTGATCACCCCGCCGCCATCGGATAATATTCTCGAAGGTATTACCAGAGATACGGTTATGGTTTTGGCCCGGGAGGAGCTCGGGATCGAGGTAATCGAACGGAGTATTACCAGAACTGAACTATATGCGGCCGATGAGGTTTTCTTTAGCGGTACAGCTATGGAGGTTGTCGCCGTTGTCGAGGTTGATGATCGAACAGTAGGTACGGGGCATCAAGGACCGGTTTGCCGGAAGTTAAAAGAACTCTTCTTCCAGGTGGCGACATCTAAGCTAAAAAAATACGCTGATTTTTGTACGCCTGTCTATTGATGACAGCCTCAAGCCATCGTATTGCAGAATAGATCTGGAAAATAACTAAGGCTACCGGCAAGTGCCGGTAGCCTTAGTTATATGTAGAGTTTGGGTGTGATACCGCGTTGTGTTGACAAGTTTGAGGAGAAGTGCTGCTAAACGAGTGGCGCATCGTTTGCCAATGAGATATTGCTTAAGGGCATATTGATTACTTGATCCAATAAAGTAGACGCCTGCTGCTTAGTAATTCCCTTTACTAATACAACCTCGCTGATTAAGATTTCCAGAGCGTTTTCCATCATGTTTTTTTCGGTTAGTCCGAGCTTCTTTTTGTTGTTGCTGCGCACCAAATCCCTGATAACCTCGGCACCTTCGTAAATATCGCCACTTTTAATTTTGCTGATGTTTCTTTGAATTCTCCGATTATCTCTGACGGTTGTATCAGACTCGCCATCATAGAAAGTATTAAGGACGTTGTCCAGCTCTTTGGGGTCTACAATAGGGCGAATTCCCAAACGATCTGAATTGCTGGTCGGAAATCTAACAGTCATCTTCCGATGAAGTATATTCACAGTGCAATATCGTAGAGTTTCTCCATGAACTACTTTTTCTTCAACTGCTTGAATTACACAACCACCTTGCGTGGGGTAAAAAATCTTGTCGCCTACTTGAAACATGAAGTCACCCCTATCTTTTTTTAGTACTTCTATTATATAATAATATGCTCAAAAATGCAAAATATTATTTTATCATAGTAATGTCTTTATTGTCAATAATAATTTTGAGTTATGCAAAAGCCTCATTAAAAAATATGGTCCTTATGATTTTGCTGGGATGGTATTGTTTGCAGCAGCTAGTGGGGCATTGACAATAGTTCAGGGATTTATCAGTCACGTTTGTAGTAAATACTATTTTAAGTTGCATCAGTGAAAGCAGATATGGTACAATACCTATAATATATTTTGCATGCAAAGTATCTTGCAGAAGGATTAGATAAATTATGTTACAGATTTTTGACAGTACCTGCGTGCTGCTTGCAAAGGCAGAGCAAAAGCATTATAACTATACCAAAAAGCTGTTGGATAAAGAACAGCTGAATATCACTCCTGGGCAAATGGTTGTTTTGTATACGTTATATAAGGGTGATGATATCTCAATCACTGAGCTAAGTAAAAAGTGCTATTTGGACAACTCTACATTAACCGGCATTATTGACCGGTTGGAACGAGCTGGATTAGTATTACGGGTTGGGCAACAGGATGACCGCCGGTCTTTCTTCATACGCTTAACAGAGGCGGCTCAAGACCTGGAACCCCAAGTTGATAATGTTATGAATCGTATTTGTATGTCTATGCTGGCGGATTGTACTGAGGAGGAAATCGCTGTTTTTCGCAAAGTGCTGCTGAATATCTTTGCCAAGTTATAGGGATAATTTGTGTATGTATATATTTTGCCTACACAATATTTGGATAGAAACAATATAATTAGGAGGAATGTTATGTTAATGCAAATTACAGAATGGAAAAGTGTCAGAAAGTTTTTAGCTCAACCAGTAGAAGAAGAGAAGCTCGTAAGCGTTATGCGGGCAGGCCGCAGAGCACCTTCCTGGAAAAACATTCAACCCTGGAAATTTATCGCGATTACCGGTGCCGCAGATAAAGAAAAACTGGCTGCCGGGTTCTCCATGGGGGCCCTGATAAAGAAGGCACCTGCAGTTATTTTATGTGTTGGAAAACCGGATGCCTGGGAGCGTGACCATCAGCGGGAGTGTTTGAGAGAGCTGCTTGCAAACACCGGGGTCATGATGGCAAGTGAGGATATTGATAAGACATTCCTAAATAATCAGATAGCTCAAGCCCTTGCCAACACTACGTCTTCTTTATTGGCAAGAACGTTTGAGAACATGGGTATTGCCTATGGTTTTATGATTCTGGAGGCCTTGAATCAAGGGCTGGGGGCATGTATTGTCGGAGAGATTGACAATGAACTCTCTGGGGTTGATAGTGTCTTGTACAATGAAATCAAAAAATATTTTGAGTTAAGTGATTCAGAAATTATTACAGCAGCAATTATCTTAGGGTACCCCGCCAAGGACGCTGCAGTGAGCCCGCGTAAGCAAGAAAATGAAGTTTTTCAAATTCGCCGGTAAGTTATAAGTTTGAGGTAACAGCAAATGACTGAAATACCAAAATGTACAAAATGCCAGCACTATTATATTACCTGGGATAAAAATTTCCCTTACGGGTGTAAGTCTATGGGGTTTAAAAGCTTCAAAACGCCTTCTGCTGTTGTCAGGGAGTCATCCGGGCGAGAGTGCCTAGGCTTTACTGAAAAGCTCAAGGTTGAGAATCGGCTCTAAATGAGCCGGTTTTTTTGCATTTTATCTTGACATTATCCCCCTGGGGGGGATAATCTATTAGTGGAGGTGTTGTAATGGATAGTCACATACATACACATCAGAAACAGGTAGTAAACAGGCTTGCCAGAATAGAGGGGCATACGCGGGCTGTCAAGCAAATGGTTGCCGAAGGGCGTGATTGCCCGGAGGTATTGCTTCAGATTGCTGCTATCCGCAAGGCTCTTGATAATACAGCAAAGCTCATTCTAAAAGACCATCTTGAACACTGTCTGGTTCATGCAGTTAATGAAGGCGAGCATGGGGAATTTATGGGTAAGCTGCAGGCCGCGCTTAACCATTACATTCGATAAAGGAGGTTGACCATGAAAACGTTGGTACTCGCGTTAGCTTTATTGCTTATTCCGTCGGTTACGTTTGCTCATTCCGGCACAGTTTTCCGGTCTGTTGTCAATTATGCTCCCTTATTGGTTGCTATTGTTCCCCTCTTTTGGGAGTCAATTACTAAACTAATAACAAGTCTTCGTAATTTTTTCCAAGGAGAGGAGAAAGACTAGAGGGGTTGGAACATTGCTAAATCCTGGATTGGGGTTAAGAGGAAATCGCTGTATACCATACCTACTGGAATAAAATAGGTATGGTATACAGCGATTTTTTTTTGGATTACTTTAGAATTGCAACTTGATTATTAATCAAGGATATTCTGCATTTTTATGGAAATAAATAGATAGTATTCTGTGGGATGAAAGAAGGGGACGAAATTGAGCTGGTGTGTGGGCGGAGAGGGCGGAGACAATATTAATGAAGGAGCGGGTACCGTGTTTAGAGAAATGAGACGCCAGGAAAAGCGTATGTCTGACGAAGATACAATCACAATTCTGCAAGCAGCCGAATTTGGAACATTGGCTTGTATCTCCGAAAATGGATATCCCTATTCTGTACCATTGAATTACGCCTATGGTGACCAAGCAATCTATTTTCACTGTGCGCATGCCGGTAATAAAATAGAGAGCATTAAAAGAAACCATAAGGTTAGTTTTTCTGCTGTTAGCTATTATAAATTACTTCCCGAGAAATTTGATACCGAGTATGACAGCGCTATTGTCTATGGTAATGCATTTGAGGTTACTGACGAACAAGAAAAAAGAAGGGCACTTATTTTATTAATAGAAAAATACTCCACTGCTTATCTTGATCAGGGTAGGGCATATATTGATAAGGCTATAAAAGCTGTTAGTGTCTATAAAATAGAAATTATCCATATGACTGGGAAGCTAGGGCGATAAAGCCACAATAATTTATGAGGGGATGATGGATATGTATTGGAAATCTGCCGGGGTGACTCATACGGAAAAAACAGTTGAATTGGCAGTGGTTAAGGCGAAAGAATATGGTATTAGCTCGATTGTGGTGGCGTCCTGCACAGGTCAGACAGCCGCATTAGTTGCTGGAAAAGCCGGGAATATAGTTTGCGTTACCCATGTTGATGGTTTTAATAAACCAGGAATGAATGAAATGGCGCAAGATATACGCGATAAGCTAACAGTACAAAACGTAAAACTGTTAACAACAACACATGTATTATCAGGGGCAGAGCGGGCAATAAGCCGGAAATTCGGCGGGGTATATCCTATAGAGATCATGGCACATACCCTGCGAATGTTTGGTCAGGGGGTTAAGGTCTGCGTGGAGATTGCTGTCATGGCTCTAGATGCAGGGCTAATCCCGTATGGCGAAGATATTATTGCCATCGGCGGTACCGGCAAGGGCGCTGATACTGCTGTAGTTATTCGCCCGGCGTATGCTGCTAATATTTTTGATACACATATTGCCGAAATTATTTGTAAACCGTAGGGTGTCTCAGCTTGTCGATCTGTCTGGAAACGATACTGCTTGAGTTTTAAAGTCGCATAACCGGAGATATTGTTCAAGGATGCGGAGACTCTCCGCAGTTCCCTGACCGGGATATCGATGCTTTACCTTATAACAAATCCGCTCTGGCGCAGGCTCTGATAAGCGCTGTATTACAAATTTACCTGCTTGTCGTAAAGAATTCCCCAC
>JAQSXM010000164.1 GCA_029256645.1 Sporomusa sp.
AGCTGATATTTGATGTCCAAATGATTTGTCGGTTCATCCAGCACGAGTATCTGAGGTTGCTGGGTCAGGGCTCTGGCTAAGATTACACGTTGCTTTTCGCCACCGGACAGGGTAGCAAAGCGGCGGTACACATAGTTTTCCATACCGACCTTATGAATGGCAGCCAGGGCAATTTCATAGTCTTCTGCCTTATCTGCTCCCAGAAAACCTTTATGAGGTGAGCGGCCGATAATGACCATTTCTAAGACACTAAGATCAAAGTTTAGATGATTAAACTGACCGACTACCGCCATCTTTTTGGCCGAGTCTGTCAGTTTAACCTTCTTTAGGTCCATGCCGTCAAAAAGAATGGCACCACAGTCGGGTTTAATAACCCGGTAGATAGTGCGCAGCAGTGTCGATTTGCCGCTGCCGTTGGGACCGATAATTCCGATAAACTCACCATTTCTGGCATCAAGTGAAACCCCGCTGATGATGTTTTTATTATCTAAGGTTACACCGATATTTTTTAGTGACAAATCCATTGCTATCCCTCCTGGTTGCGGGCGAAGCCCAATAAAATTAAGATATTTGTGAGGCACACAAGCGGGCGTAAAGTCCGTTGGCTGCCAGTAATTCGTCATGACATCCCTGTTCTACAATCCGGGCATTATCCAAAACAATGATCTTGTCTGCCCGGCGAACTGTTGACAGACGATGGGCGATAACTACCAAAGTACGGTTTCCGGCCAAATGCTGAATTGCCTGTTGAATCCTTGTTTCCGCTTCCAGGTCGACTGAGGCAGTTGCTTCGTCCAGGATGAGGATTGGTGTGTCACGGAGCAACGCCCTGGCAATAGCCAGGCGTTGTTTTTGTCCGCCGGACAAAAGCACGCCACGTTCGCCAATCAGTGTATCGTAGCCTTTAGGAAGCGATATAATAAAATCGTGAATATATGCTTGTTTTGCGGCCCAAACAATCTCATCCCGGGTTGCCGCTTGTTTGCCATAGGCAATATTCTCGGCGATCGAATCGTTAAAGAGGAAAACATCCTGTGGCACAACACTTATCTGATCACGCAGCGAGGCAAGTGAGATATTGCGTAAATCTGTCCCGTCTAAGGTAACCTTACCTGCTTCCGGGTCGTAGAACCGGGTAATCAGCGCCGCCATGGTCGTTTTACCTACGCCTGTCGGGCCAACAAGGGCCACCATATTTCCTGCAGGTATATCAAAGGTAACATTATCTAATACCGGTGAATGCTGATCATAACAAAAGGTTACATTATGAAAGGCAAGATCGCCTGTTGTTGTTGCAAGTTTAACTGCATCCGGCTTATCCTGGATGTCAGGCTCTGCGTCCAGCAGGGCAAATACACGTTTTGCGCCAACTGCAGCCTGCAGAAGACTGTCGACCGAGGCAACCAGGTTGGCGATCGGGGCATAAAAGAGGCTAAGGTACAGTAAGAAACGTACGATATCGCCAATACTCAGGAGACCGTCCAAAGCCATAATGCCGCCGAAACCAACAACAATAACCGTTCCTATGGATAAAATACTTTCTACTGTCGGATGATAAAGTCCCCCTAACCAGACGACTCTCATAACGGCATCCCGCCATTGATATGTTTGGTTGCTAAACATCCGGGAAGCACAGGCTTGCCTGCCAAATAGCTGGATTTCTTTTAAACCGGAGAGGTTATCCTGCAATACCGCGTTCATATCTCCTAACCGGGCCTGGTGATCGCTATAGGCAGGATAAATTCTTCTGGTGTAATAGAGACTGAAAACTACCATCAAGGGAACAGGCACAAAGGTTAATAACGCCAGCCAGGGATTAATGAGCAACAGGAGTAGGGCGACCCCGAGGACAATCAGGACACTGCTCAGGATATTGGGAATAGCATGAGCAATGAGCAGTTCGAACTGGGCAGTGTCATTCAGCACCTGACTCATGATCTGGCCTGTTTGTTTATCACTGTAAAAGCGCAGTGACAGCGTTTGCAGATGGTTATATACTTTAACCCGCATTTCCGCAACAATATTCCAGGCGGCGTAATGAGCCCAATAATCACTGGCCAGGCGAAAAACGGCCCTGATCAGATACGTCCCTGACAGCAGATAGGCAAGGTGGCGGACGGTAGAAATATCAGTCTTACTGAAATTGCCTGTCAACAGATCAATAAGCTGGCTAATCAAACTGGGACCGATTAGGTTTATGGCTGTATAGCCGACAATGCCGGCAACTGCACCGGTAAGCTGCCAATAGTATTTTTTTGCTTCATAAAGTAGTCGTATAATATATTCCATAAAATGTCTCTCCCTTTGCGTTTGAGGCTATGACGGCAATTACCTAGTTAATATGTAGTGAGTTTGCGAGATATCCTGGTTTTTAATTTCATGACTGACAACAGTCAGTAAGAGAAAATGATCCTGTCTAGTGAAAATAATTATCAATAAGATTATAACCGTACTTCCAAATTTGGTCAATACTTAAATATAACTGGCGTTACTTTTTTCACTGGTAAGGCGTTTAATTCTATATAGATCTACGTAGAAAAGGGGATTACAATGACTAATTTTAAAAATATAGCATTTGCCGGTGTTGTTTTGTTGGTGCTGCTAAGTTTCTTTAGTGGCTGTGTCAATGGACCTAAGCCATTGAATGAGCAGGCACAGCAAACTCCGGCAGAGAATGGAGCAAGCCGGGAGAACGCTATTATGAGTGAGTTTGACAAGCTAATCCAAAGAAATAATGTCAGGGCGGAGGAAATCAGTAAGTTTATCAATGAGAATATGGCTGCTGTTTCTCCACAAAACCTATCAGTTATGCTTATCGCTCTTGAGAAAAATCAGCAGCGGAACCTCCTTAAACTGCAGGATAAATTTGCTGATGAGGATGTTATCCAGAAAACTCTGGCAGAGGATTACCAGGGAGAACTAACAGACAGTTATCTAAATGAGATACAGAATAAAACGGTAAGAGACTTGCTAATTACAACCAAAAATAACGGGTATAAAATTGAAACCGCAGAAGGGTTCTATTTCCCGGTGATTGACTATTCATTATATAAGAAGTACCGGCAAAATGTGACGCCGGACATGACCGCTTATATTGACATTATGGCAATAGAATCTGCTAAAACGCCAATAAAAGATGCCGCTCTTGTGATTGGATGGCAAGAGGTTCTGCAGCGGGCCAAAATTCAGGAGCAATTTATCAAAGAATATGGCAGCTCTGCTAAAAGCGAAGATGTGAAGCTGTTGCTCAAGCGCTATCTCGTCTTTTCACTATACGGAGCGAACAATACGCCACTATTCAGTTATGAGAACAAGCAAATGGTGCCTGTAGCTAAAAAGGCATATCTTGAGGCTGCCTTTGACGCCAATAACGGTAGTTTCTCTAAGCTGATGAATGATTACCTTACCATTCTAAAGAAAAATGAGTATAAATTAACCAAAGAGGTCGATGAATTCAGAAAAAAGGCCGAAGCTGAGTTCCAATAGCTATTATGAAATGCCTGAATCTAAGTTTGCTAGATTCAGGCATTTTCGTGCGTGAAGAATAAGATTCATAAAAAAATATGCAGGTAAATGTCGGATAATATCGAAAACTGAAAATAAGAGTAACTTATTTAAGAAGATGGGAGGAATGTGAATGGCCCCAGGCAGCGAAGATTCTAAAAAAATACCCAGTGAATTAGATTCAAGTAAAGAGCTGCTTAAAGAATTAGAGACAATTATTGGATCTTCCTATGACGGAATGTTTATTACCGATGGCAATGGTATTGTTTTGCGGCTAAATGATGCCTATGAGCGGATTACAGGGATAAAAGCCAGCGAGATTATGGGTAAAAACATGAAGTATTTGGTGGCAGAAGGTTATTTTGATGAGTCGGTCACCCTGCATGTCATTGAAAAACGTAAAACAATTACTATTAATCAAACAGTAAAAAAAGATCGTAAGATATTAGTTACAGGTACACCATTATTTGATGAGCAAGGCAAATTGTTTCGGGTTGTGACAAATGTCCGTGACATTACGGAATTAGTGAAATTACAAAATCAACTTATTAAAACGAAAGAACAAACCCTGAAATACAAAACAGAATTATCGCATTTGCGCGCAATGCACATTCAAAATCACGAAATGATTACCAGAAGCTCTAAAATGGCAAGGGTGATTGAGCTGTCAACGAAAATTGCCGATGTAGACTCTAATGTATTGATTACCGGGGAGTCTGGCACAGGCAAAGAATTAATTGCCAAACTAATTCATAGACACGGCAAAACCACTGCAAGACCGTTTATTAAAATAAATTGTGCCGCCATTCCGGAGCAGTTATTGGAGTCAGAATTGTTTGGTTACGAGGGCGGGGCTTTTACCGGTGCTAAAAAGGAGGGTAAGCCCGGCTTGTTTGAACTGGCTCATAACGGTACCTTGTTTCTTGATGAGGTGGGTGACTTACCGCTCTTATTGCAGGTAAAATTATTGCGGGCGATCCAGGAGAAAGAGATTATGCGAGTCGGTGGTACCCGGGCAATTACTATCAACACGCGCATCATTGCGGCAACCCACCGGGATATTGCCAAGATGGTTCAGAACGGGACTTTTCGGGAGGATTTGTATTACCGGCTGATGGTAGTGCCCATTAATCTGCCGCCGTTGCGGGAAAGGAAAGAGGATATCCCTCTGCTTACCATGCACTTTATTGACAAGTTCAATAAGCATTTTAGCTATAACAAGCGAATTTTACCTGAGGTAATCGACAAGCTGGTGGAATACTCCTGGCCGGGAAATGTACGTGAACTGGAAAATGTGATTGAGCGGATGGTGGTGACAGCCCCTGGCGAAGAGCTTACCGTCAATCTTGTTCCGGAAACCATCTGGAGCAAGAACTTTCTACCGAAAAAAGGAACAAAACTTAAAGAGGCTGTTGAGCAAACCGAAACATACCTTCTTAAAGAATGTTATCAAGAATGCCGGTCCTGGCAAAAGGTGGCCGAAATACTGGGCATTGACAGAACAACCGTATTTCGCAAGGTAGTCAGATATGGCCTGGAAATAAAATAATGTTGCAAAAATGCAATAGATGCACTGATGCACAAAGCAGCCTGTTAAAGGAATCAAAGACATTAGCAGGCTTTTTTGTTGCAATTTTGCAATACTCTTTGAAAGTGTCGCAACAGTCACATATATAGGAAAAATAGGAATAATGCTGCTTTTCGGACTTATGGCATGATTTATGCAGTATAAGTGAGTGCTGGTATAAAAGCTCAATCCATTATAAAGGGGGAGACGAATAAGGATCGCAAGAGGTGCTAACACATCAAATATGCTGATTTTTCTCTGTAAATTTTTTAAGGAGGTAAGCTATGAGCTGGTTAGGTCCAACATACAAACGAAAATTTGGTGAGGTTCAGCCTTATATTCCGCTCGGCCCGTTTCAATTAAGACTGCCATTCATTCATTACCGGTTTGAGGTGCCTGATTTTATCCAGGGTCTGCTCATGTGCGCCGTATGCCTGGGTATTATTCCGGTATTGCAAGAGTACCTGGGCATGCCATTTGAGGTCGCTATTACTGTTGTTATTCTAAATGGATTTTTCTATCTGTGGCATGCCCATCTCGGTGATCCGGTTATCCCGGGGTGGATTACACCGGCCGTCCCCCTTTTATTGCTATGGCTCAAGACCTTCCCGGAGGGCGTTAGCAGGATGCATGCACTGATCGCCTTCGAAATGGAATTAGGTATTTTCGCCTTGTTATTGGGGGCAACCGGGTTAGCCAAGAAATTTGTCGATATTGTGCCAGATGCGCTCAAGTCAGGCATTCTGATCGGTGCCGGTGTAGCGGCTGTCAGGCTGGTTTTTGAAAAAGGCGGCCGGTTTGATTCATATCCCTGGACAATTACAATCGCAATCGGGTTTGCTTTCTATATCCTGTTTTCCAATCATTTTAAGACACTGCGGAACAAACATATATTTTTCAAATATCTTTCCGATTTAGGGTTGATGCCGTCGCTGGTGCTGGCCATCATTATCGCACCGCTGCTGGGCGAGCTGCCCTGGCCGACCATCACCTGGGGCATTACTGTACCGCAATTTTACACGCTTTTTACTGAGTGGACACCTTTTGCCGCCAATATCGGCTGGCCTCCGCTCAGCCTGTTCTTAGATGCATTTCCGCTGGTGGCAGCCACCTATGTTGTCTTGTTTGGTGAGCTGATTCAGGCTGAAGCCCTGATTGACGAAGCCAGGGAGTTTCGTCATGGGGATGAAAATGTACATTACGATGCTAACCGCAATAACATTATCTGTGGTATCCGCAATATCAGCATGTCCATGCTGGGTCCGGACCTGTCGATGTGTGGTCCGCTGTGGGCGGCAATGCAAGTAGTAACCTGTGAGCGGTACAAACATGGCCGTGAGGCTATGGATAGTTTGTTCGGCGGGGTAGCCTCGTTCCGGCTGGGGACATTTACAAGTTATTTCCTGATGCCGATTGTTACCCTGGTTAAGCCGATTTTGCCGATTTCCCTGTCATTGACCATGTTGGTTCAAGGGTATGTGGCTATCCGGGTTGGGGTTCTGAAAGCCCGTACATTCAATGATCTGGGTGTTGCCGGTATTGTCGGCTCAGTACTCATTTCCCGCGGTGCCGCTTACGCTTTTGGCGTAGGGGTTGTACTCTGCCTGTTGATTTATGGTAAGGACTTTATTCGTGACTGGTCTACCTATGATACAACCAAAGACCCGGTGTTTAACAACCGAAGTGGTCCGGAATAGGGTATTAAGATTTTAGAAAAACAGATATTTTAGGAGGGGTTTAACAATGGCTTTAAAAACAGCTGCGCAGTATGAAGAAAGTTTACGGAAGCTTAACTTTAAGGTTTACCTGCAGGGTGAACTTGTGAAAAATCCGGTTGACAATCCGATTATCAGACCATCCATGAATTCAGTAAAAATGACCTATGAATTGGCTCAGGATCCCCAGTATGAGGAGCTTATGACAGCTACCTCACATCTTACCGGCAAGAAGATTAACCGCTTTTGCCATCTGCATCAAAGCAGCGAAGATCTGGTAAAAAAGGTGAAAATGCAACGGCTGCTAGGGCAGAAAACAGCAGCCTGTTTCCAGCGCTGCGTCGGTATGGATGCTATCAATGCTGTTGACAGTGTTACTTTTGAAATGGATAAAAAATTAGGCACAAATTACCATGACCGCTTCAATAAATTCCTGCTGCAAATGCAGGAAGAAGACTGGACTGTGGATGGTGCCATGACTGATCCCAAAGGGGACCGGAGCTTATCACCAAGCAAGCAGGTTGACCCTGACTTATTTGTGCATGTTGTCGAA
>JAQSXM010000165.1 GCA_029256645.1 Sporomusa sp.
GGAGTACGCCCCATACCGACGATTTCCAGACAGGTATAAGGAAACCTGATATCCATATTTTGCGGTACAATAGCAATATGGCGGGCCAGTTCCTCAATCTTGTAGGAAGTGATATCCCGCCCTTTAATCGTTATATTGCCTGAAGCTGCTTTTAACTGACCTGTAATAATATTGAGCAGTGTCGTCTTACCAGAGCCATTGGGTCCAACAATACCGGTAAAACTGCCTTGCCTGATATTTAGGCTAATATCTTGAAGCACTTGTTTAGCAGTATAGTCAAATTGTATGTTTTCTACTTTTATCATCATAACGCCCCTACCCAAGCGTCTTGTTGCGCATCCTAAAAATATACACAAAGAAAGGCCCGCCTAACAGTGTCGTCAAAACCCCGACAGGTATCTCGATGTTTCCCACTGACCGGCCAAACGTATCGGCCAGCAAGAGCAGCAGGCCACCTGTTAAGCCACATAATGGAATCAGTGCCCTGTTATCCGAACCAGTCAACATCCTGACCATATGGGGCACAATCAGGCCGACAAAACCAATAATACCGCCAATAGCGACACATACAGCCGTAATGAGCGCTCCTGCGCCCAAAAGGGTTGTCCGTAGTCGCGAGGCATTAACGCCTAAGCTGCGGGCCTCACGGTCTCCCAAAGAGAGAATATTGAGATCCTCAGCATAATAATAGCATAAAAAGCAAGCAGCCAAAATCAGCGGCCAGCCATACAGCACGTGCTCCCAGCTTTTAGCCGCCAAACTGCCAATAAGCCAGGCAACGATAGCTGATACCTGCTCACCGGCCAGGCTCTTAACCATGCTGATAGCTGCCGACAGAATGCTGCTGACAATAATCCCGGCGATTACCAGATTCGCAGACGATACATAACCCCCGACACGAGCCATAGACATAACAATTAGCAGTGTAACCACAGCGCCGCCAAAAGCAAACACCGTCACCGGCAGGCCCCCCTGGGCAAAGATGTTAAGATAAATAGCCACACTGGCACCAAAGGCCGCACCGGTTGATACACCCATGGTATACGAGTCAGCCAGCGGATTCATTAACAACGCCTGGAACACAACGCCGGCCACAGCCAATCCCCCACCAACAGCAACAGCGGCTAAAATGCGCGGCAGTCGGATATCCCAGATAATTGCTGTTTGCGCAGCATTAATATTGTGATATACCTCCTGACTGCCGCTGATCTTGCCAAAAATAACACTAGCAGCATCGACCATGCTGATATCAGCCCGGCCAAACCCAACTGCAGCTAAAGCAAACAGTGCTGTTGCCGCTAAGAGAACTAAGCCCGCTATCCGGATCTTAGCCTGTTTACGGTGAAGAAGTGCTGTTAAAGGGCTGCTCATGCCAATGCGTGTTTACTCACTTTGGAGCGTTTGGTCAGAATAGTTGACAGATAGTTCACTTTCTTGCTACCGGCGGTAACCAGGTCATGGATAATTTCTTCACCCTCCAGACCACATTTCGATACCATGACAGCATTCTCCACCATGCCGTGTTTATGCAGTTTTTCAACAATCTCGGCGTAATTTTTGTATACTTTCATAAGCACAACATTATCAGATACAGCCAGTACTTTCTCCAGCCGCTCATCATCGATGGTAGCAGGTACGATGCTCAAAATATCGCCACCTTCAGCCAACGATACGCCGAGGCGGTTACCAATAGCCGAGAACGAGTTAACGCCAGGAATATTGATAATTTCGTGACCTGAATCCTCCAGTAAACGAAACACATACATATATGTGCTATACAGCATAGGATCTCCTAAGGTTAGAAAAGCGACTTTTTTGCCGGCATTTAATAAGCCCAGGATTATACCTTTATTGCTCACCCAAGCCTCCGAAAGCGCTTGAGCGTTATAGTTCATGGGGAATACCAGTTCTAAAACCTCACTGCCTTCTTGAATGTATGGCCGTGCAATTGACATAGCCGTACTTTCATCTTTTTTCTCAGTACGGGGAGCAATCACAACATCTGCCGACTTAATGGCATTAATGGCTTTCAAAGTTAGTAATTCGGGGTCGCCGGGGCCTACTCCGACACCGTAAAAAATCCCTGACATAATCTAACAACTCCTTAAAATAATAAATCTCTGACACACGCGCAGGTGTGACAGAGATTATTTGCAAGATTAGACGCAAATCCCCTCCCCATCGCGCGTGGGTGAAAACGGTGATTGTCAAACAGGCAGATCTTCTGACTTAGGTTCATCACCAAACTGCGCCTTCCCAAAATAAGTTATTATTCCAGTGGCTCGTTGCAGCTGGCTCACCATTACAGCGGCGGGACCGTGCCGGTTTCGCACCGGCTTCCCTATTAAGCCCAATCGGGCACCTGTTCCATATTGAATTACTTAAATTGTATGATTAACAGTACTAAAAGTCAAGAAATTTATGTCTACAAGCATATTCCTGATGAAGGCAGCTCTATACTTAAGAACTGCAGCATTAATTGCTAACACTTTTTTTATTTTATATTTTTTGTTATACTTATTTTAACAAAAAATATAAAATATGTAATAGCGAGGAAAAAATGATTAAATATCTTCTACTGCTACTATTATTTGCGATTATCATGTACTTCTTAAGCCCTTACCTGATCTCGGTTAATAACGTCTAGATAACAGAACCCCAGCGCTGCAGGTACAGCGCCGGGGTTCTGTAATTACTTGATCACGTCTACACCCATGTAAGTCCGTAAAACTTCAGGGATAACGACCGAGCCATCTTCTTGTTGGTAGTTCTCCAAGATAGCGGCAACTGTCCGTCCAATAGCTACGCCGGATCCGTTCAGGGTATGGACAAACTCCGGCTTGGCCTTAGGCTCACGACGGAATTTGATCTCGGCACGCCGGGCCTGGAAGTCCTCAAAGTTAGAACAGGAGGAAATCTCGCGATATGTGTTAAAACTGGGCAGCCATACCTCAAGATCGTATGTCTTAGCGGAGGAGAACCCCATATCACCAGAGCACAGGAGCATAGTTCTATGCGGCAGCCCTAAAAGTTGCAATACCTTTTCAGCATTGAGGGTCAGTTTCTCCAATTCATTATAGGACTCTTCAGGCAGGCTAAATTTAACCAGCTCTACTTTGTTAAATTGATGCTGACGAATAAGGCCGCGGGTATCGCGTCCGGCGGCGCCGGCTTCAGCCCGAAAACAGGCGCTATATGCGGTATAACAAAGCGGTAGATCCTTGGCGTCCAGGATTTCCTGCCGGTGGAGATTAGTTATCGGTACTTCGGCAGTTGGAATGAGATAATAGTCAAGGCCTTCTAACTTAAACATATCCTGAGCAAATTTAGGCAGCTGGCCTGTACCGATCATACTTGCTTCATTGACGATAAACGGCGGGAAAAACTCGGTGTAGCCATGCTCTCTAGTATGAAGGTCCAGCATAAAGTTGATCAGCGAGCGTTCCAGCCGCGAACCCAGACCTTTATAGAAAGTAAATCTCGCGCCGGTTACCTTGCCACCTCGCTCAAAATCAAGAATACCTAACTTTTCGCCAATCTCCCAATGGGCCAACGGCGTAAACGCAAACTCGCGCGGTGTACCATAGCGGCGCGTTTCTTTGTTGCCATGCTCATCTTTGCCCACAGGTACAGAAGCATGCGGCACATTGGGAATGCTCATGATAATACCGTCCAGCACAGCTTCAGCATTTTTGATTTTGGTATCAATAGCGCTAATTTTGTCTCCTACCTCACGCATTTCCTGAATCATATCATCAGCGTTTTCACCGCTTTTTTTCTTTTTGCTGATTTCCTGAGAAACAGTATTGCGCTTGTTTTTGAGTATTTCCACCTCGGCTAATAGCTCACGCCGCTCTTTTTCCCGGCTGATAAATTCATCCAGGCTTATGGCCGCTCCACGGTTGTTTAGCGCCTGCTCAACTTTGTCAGCGTTATCCCGCACGAATTTGATGTCTAACATGATATATCTTCCTCCTTAACAATAAAAAAACTCCCGTCCCTGTTATGATAGGGACGGGAGTCTAATTCTCCCGCGTTGCCACCCTGATTGACTACAATGAGTCCGCTCGGCACGCGTAACGGGCGTGTTACGTGCGGCTCATCACCGCATGCTCATAGGGTGGATGACATAACTTTCGTTGCCGGCTCACACCTGCCGCCAGCTCTCTGAAAACTCTAATTATGCGCTGCCCTGTCATTGCATTTAAACGATATATTGAGATACTATCTATTATGCATTATAAAATTATACATTATTCAATATTAATTGTAAAGTACTGGCAGCTTAAGAGCAACCCCTAAGCATGAGCAGCTGATAAATGCTCATAATCTGGGCGGCTGCTTATAAACTCAATAAAACATCGGCTTATCACCGGATCAAATTGTGAACCGGCACACCGGCTAATCTCCTCCAGTGCTTTAGCTATGCTGAACGCCTCTAACCGGTAACAACGCACAGTTGTCATGGCATCAAAGCTGTCACATACCGCTAGCATCCGGCTAAAAAAAGGAATAGCATCCCCCGCCAATCCGGTACCGTATCCTTTGCCATCATACCGCTCATGATGATGACGTACAATTGTAGCTACCTTGTTTAGGCCCTCAACCTCACCCAGAATATCAGCACCAACCTCAGGGTGCTGCCTGATAATGGCAAATTCCGCTTCTGTCAGGCGGCCCGGTTTATTTAGAATATGGTCAGGAACACTGACTTTACCCACATCATGAACAATCCCAACAACATAAGCAAGGGTCACATCTTCAACAGGCAGTTCTGCATATTCAGCAAAACCAGCCATCAGACAAGCCACATTTTTGCTATGCTCGACTGTATATTTATCCCGTTCGCCGATCACATGGCAAAACGTTTCAATTATGCTCATGACTTTGATTCCTTTCTTACGATATGGTACAGCCCTTTTTTTGCAGGCACCTTGAGAAAGGCGCACTACCACTTATAAGGAAATATTATGTAACTAACTCTATTCTAATTGGCGTCCTAAAGAGCGTCAAGTTATATTTACTTACACTACTATTAATTTTATATTGCCGGCAAAACAAATATATCCTAGGATTTATTTTTAGCGTTTTTCCCAAAAGGAGTTCTTTCTTGCAAAGCGAAATAAACAACTGAGGTGATATCATGACACATGACGCGCACGAACAGCTTGAACAATCGCTTCTGGCTTGTGCTGCATGCCATCTGCGTCAGGACGCTATTGGCCCAACCTCCTATAATGGTACGCCATACAGCCCGTTAGCCATAATTGGGGAAGGACCGGGCGGGGTCGAGGATGAGTATGGCGTGCCCCTGGTAGGTCCTTCCGGTCAGCTTCTGGATAAAGCATTAAGCAGTGTCGGCGTTACCCGGGATAAGTGTTATACCACAAATATAATTAAATGCCGCCCGAGAAACAATCGCACCCCCACTGTTGAAGAAGGACTGTTTTGTGCTCTTACCTGGCTGGACAAAGAACTGTCACTCGTCCAGCCAAAGGTTATCATTGCGCTGGGCAGCGTGGCTTTAAAATATCTGATGTCGCCTAATGCCCGCATCACTAAAGACCGCGGCCGCTGGTTCACTACCAAATATGGTATTCCTGCCATAGCTACTTACCACCCAGCCTACCTTCTCCGCCTTACCGGCAAAGATCTGGTTAGGGGGAAGTGGGAGGTATATTATGATCTGAAAGCTGCTGTAGAAAAATGCGCAGAGCTGGCTCCCGAATATATGTTAAAATCGCCGGAACCGCCTGATTTACTGGCATTATACAGCCAAAGACGAGAGGAACGGCAATCCCCAAAGTGATTTTAATAAAAAAAATAAAGCGTGACTGTGCCGTGCACTGGTAATGATGAGCCGGGTTATCGCTCTCCGTCATTGTGTGTAGCAAAGCAGTCTCGCTTTTTTCATTTATTTATCAATATATGTAATTGCGCTTAGTACGGCAACCAGTCCCTCACCTGTGGCTTTGGCGATTTGCCATGGTTTACCTGTACAATCGCCGGCGGCGAACACACCAGGAATATTTGTTGACATGTCACGGTTTACCTTAATCACTTCACCATCAAGCTCCAGGCCTGGCAACAGATTTTCAACAGGATCAGATTGACGCATGATAAATACGCCATGCACTTTCAATTCTTCTTTATCGGTTACCAGCTTCTCTACCTGACCGTCTCCGGCAATCGCCTTAGGTTTAGCAGACAGAACTTTAACAGGTGAACGCATATGGGCAAAGTCGCCTTTATACTGAGGCAGGTAATACACGTTGCGGCACAGCTCTCCCAAAAAGGCGGTTTCATTCTCACCTTCTTGTGTATAGGAGATAACGGCTACATCCCGTCCTTCAAACATGCGGCCGTCACAGGTGGCACAATAGCTGACCCCTCGTCCAAGCAAATCGCGTTCACCTTCAAAGAGCAGCGTACTGACCACACCTGTAGCAAAAATAATAGCCTTAGCTTCATATGTTGTTTTCGGGGTAAGCAAAGTAAACATCTTGTCTCCCGGAAATACATTGAGCACTTTTTCCTTGATAAGTGCCGGGCCATGTGCCAGGGTATGCCCGGCAAAATGTTGCATCAACCCTTTGCCAGTTACCTCCGGCAATCCCAGGTAGTTGTCTACTAAATGGGCTTTCTGCAGCTTCTGACTAAAATCAAGGTGTTCAAATAAGGCAATGTTTTTATTGCGGATGCGGCCTGTCAAGGCGGCAGACAGCCCAGCTGGACCGCCACCGATAACAGCAATATCAAACTTATTGTCGTCAGCCATATTTATTCCTCCTTGGATCTCTACCCGAGGTCTTGAGCCACCTGTTTCATGCGTTCGCGGATAGGCAGATTATAGGGACACCGACTTTCACACTCGCCACATTCAACGCAAGCAGAGGCTTTGACCCCAAGTCCTTTATAACGCACTGGAATTGCGGCCTTCATATCATATCTTGTATATTGATGGTGTAAAATAAACGTGGCCGGGATGTCAATTCCTGCCACACAGGGCATACAGTACCCACAGCGACGGCAAAAAACCGGCCCCAGCACCGCCGCTTCGGCAGTCAAGCGTGCGGTCTCTTCGGTAGTT
Source organism: Sporomusa sp. (assembly GCA_029256645.1). The sequence goes on from JAQSXM010000165.1 coordinate 7,091, forward strand.
AGGGGTTTGAAATCTTTTGTTGGAGCCAAATTTTGTTCAAGATGCTCAACTCGATCCATACCGGGAATTGCAACTAACCCGTCATGCTGAAGAATAAACCGCAGAGCTAATTCAACCTCAGAGATCAGACCGCCGCCTAACGGTTTCATAACAATAATACCCACATCCATTGTTTTCGCCAATGGAAACAGTTCGCGCAGTGCACCTTGTTCAACACAGTTAAAGGGCACCTGAACTGTGCTGAA
>JAQSXM010000166.1 GCA_029256645.1 Sporomusa sp.
TTTCTCTAGCTAAACGGATATTCAATGAGCCTATATTTTTTAGTGTCCTGATTGTGCCCTCAAAGGTCGTTGCCTGTCCAGTCAATCCAACCCGGTGTCCACCCGTAATTGTCAAATACCCCTGCCTTAATTCTTCTTCAAAGGCATAGACCGAGTTCTTACATATCAGTTGAAAGGTTCTGTTCACATCTTCAGCAGTACAGTGATATATCTGTGTTGTTTGCTCGGTTTGATCGATTTCCGGCACAGCCATATCATTGTTGCCTAAAACTAATTGCAACGGCTGATTAACCCTGATACGAATCTCAGTGAGCTTATGCAGTACACTACCAGGCAATGCTCTAATTAGCCGTGCAATGTGTGGAGGCAAAACAGGGTAAATATGTTCAGCCAGGGAGGTTTGAATATTTTTCATACATTCTTTCATCCTCGTTTATTGTAGGCGACTTGTCTCAGTCTTTGCCGCTTCTCTTTCTTTACATAGATATGTGTTAGGAAATTAGTTTATGACAAAAAAAGAAAGACTTAGCCCCAAGGCTAAGTCTTAAAAAAATTCCTGTGTTCCCGAAGTTTAAAAGTCCAATAAACTAATTACACACCAGGATGCATGATATGGCCGGAAGCTCGCTGGTCATACCGGTTATCCACAGTGATGTCCAGTTCATTATCATACACTACACCGCCACAGTATGGGCAGGTAACCTCAATATCATCCTCATCATCTAATATGTTCGACTCAAAAGTTACCATTTCATGACACTCAGGACAAGCTACTTCGACCATGTCGTCCTCATCAACGTCATCATATAGATCGTCGTCATACTCATCATCGTCTAGATCTTCTTCATATATTTGTTCTTCGAGGTCAGTCAAATCTTCATCAATTGACTCTACATAGTCTTCAAGCTCTAACTGTGCCAAATTGACATTTTGGACTTCATCGGCAAACGATTCAAGTACGTCAATAATATTAAGCAAAACCTTACCCTCAGATGAATTCTCGTTAACATTAAGCCCTTGCGTTAATCCATGTAAATAGGCAACTTTTTCCTTAAGGTTTCTCATAAAAATTACCCCCCCTTTAGCTATGTTCTAGGTATTGGACACTATTTGTAGTATGTCCAATGCTTATTAAAACATAACTTCCGGAGGGATTTTCAAACCTAATAGTTGTTAGGCTCGCTCGATATAGTCACCACTGCGGGTGTCAATTCGTAAAACTTCACCGATATTGATAAATAGCGGCACACGAACAACATGCCCGGTTTCCAGTTTAGCGGGTTTAGTACCGCCGGTTGCTGTATCACCCCTAATCCCTGGGTCAGTTTCCACAACCGTCAACTCTACTGACATCGGCAAATCAATACCAATTACATTACCTTGGAAGAATAATACCGCTATATTCATGTTTTCTTTTAAGAATTTGCGGGCGTCACCTAATTGCTCGCCAGACAAAGCAATCTGTTCAAAATTCTCATTATCCATTAAGTTGAACATGCCATCGCTCTCATACAGGTATTGCATTTCACGTCGTTCAACATGGGCTTTTGGTAATTTTTCCCCAGCATTAAAGGTCCGCTCGACAACAGCACCCGTACGGCCGTTTTTTAGTTTAGCCCGGACAAATGCAGCACCTTTCCCCGGTTTTACGTGTTGGAAATCAACTACCTGCCAGACGTCGCCATCAATCTCAACTGTTACCCCTGTACGAAAATCATTGCTCGAAATCATTATTGATAAGCCTCCCCATTGTTCTGTCAATTAGCCTAATTCTATTAAGTCCTTGCTGCTAGCAGTAAGAATTGTGCAGCCATCAGCAGAAACAACAACTAAGTCTTCAATACGCACGCCACCCCAGCCAGGAAGATAAATTCCCGGTTCGACAGACACTACCATACCTTGAGCTAGTTTAATGTCTCCGGATGGTGACAATCTGGGTTCCTCATGAATAAAAAGCCCAACCCCATGCCCTAAACCATGTCCAAAATATTTACTATAGCCCGCATCGTCAATTACCTGTCGGGCGATCTGGTCAACTTCTTTACCAGTTTTTCCGGCTTTCACAGCATTAATGCCTGCTAGCTGAGCAGCTAACACAATATTGTAGATCTCGCGTTGCTTGTCTGTTGCTGTTCCAACCACAACTGTTCGCGTCATATCAGAATGATATCCCTCGAACACTGCGCCAAAGTCAATCGTGATAAAGTTTCCGGCTTCAATTATTTTATTTGAAGCCCGGCCATGTGGTAATGCACTCCTAAGCCCTGATGCCACAATCGTATCAAATGCCGGTTTTTCCGCGCCAAGCTTGCGCATTTGGTATTCGAGCTCAAGCGCAATGTCCAGTTCGGTTATTCCAGGCTTAATCATTTTCAATGCATCGTTAAACGCTGAATCGGCAATCGCCACTGCTTTCGTAAGTAAAGCCAATTCTTTTTGATCTTTGACGATTCTTAGTCCGTCAAGCTTTACCGGTAATAACTCTGTTTCTCCCAGACAATCAGACAACTTTTGATAAACTTCCCAAGTTATAAAATCGCTTTCGAAACCAATGCGTCCAAGCCCTAATCCCTTCACAGATTCTGCCAGAGTATCATAAATTGCAGTTCCATGACGAATAATTTGATATAATGGCGCTTGCTGTTTAGCTTGCTCAAGGTATCTGAAGTCAGTCAATAATTGGGGGGATTGTCTGCTGATAACCAGCATTCCTGATGATCCGGTAAAACCACTAAAATATTGCCGATTTTCCGGCTTAGTTACCACAATACCATCCAGGCAGTGAACTGTCATCAGATCATACAGATTTACCAAACGCTGCTGGATCATCGCTTATGCGCTCCTATCAAATAATGTGCTGCCTCTAGCGCCAGTAGATAACTTGAGGCGCCGAACCCGGCTATTTGCCCTACCGTCACTGGCGCTGTCACTGAACGATGACGGAACTCTTCTCTTTGGTAGATGTTAGACAAATGCACCTCAATGGCCGGAACATTTACGGCTGCCAGCGCATCCCGCACCGCAATACTATAATGCGTAAAAGCCGCAGGATTAATGATAATACAATCAAAATTATCCTGAGCCTGTTGAATAGTATCAACCATAACGCCTTCGTGGTTCGTCTGTGTAATAGCTAGCTCAAGCCCTAATTCCTTTGCCCGCCCGGTTAACGAGTTATTAATATCATCAAGCGTAGTCTTGCCGTATACTTCAGGCTCACGCATACCAAGCAGATTCAGGTTAGGTCCGTGAATGACCAATACCTTCATTCTACATGCTGCCATTCTATCATCTCCAGCATCTGTCTTTGTGTAAGCTAAGACTCTCTTTATTGTCAAAAAATACATGTATGCACTAGCTTTTACATTTTAGCACATAATTTCTATTTTGACTACTAAAAAACTTGTTCGTCTGTCCTTCCTGCATAGGTGATTTTTGTCTTAACCTTTTAATATTGAGGTGGCTATTTCCCTGAAAATTGGAGCAGCAACATTACTACCTGACATTCCTTCCTCTACAAACACCACAATGACATATTGCGGATTCTCAAGCGGCGCAAAGCCAACAAACCAGGCATGATTGATCCCCTGACCAGTTTTATTAGTCCTTCCTGTTTCAGCTGATCCTGTTTTACCCGCTGAACCGAAGCCTTCCACATATGCGGCTTTACCAGTGCCATATTGAGTGACAGCTCCCATCATTCCCCGTAACCGTTCAGCTGTCTGGCGGGACATAACCCTCACACGTTGATTAGGCTCATGAAATTTTTTTACAACTGCCCCTTCCTGACTGGTAAGTTGGCTGACTATATATGGCTCAACCTTAATCCCGTCATTAACAATTGTTGCCACAGTTTGTGCCAATTGCACAGGTGTGGCTTCACAAAAGCCCTGACCAATAGCCAAATTTGCTAAATCCCCCGGATACAGTTGGTCAGCCTCTGGTAAATTACCCTCACTTTCACCAAAGAATTCGAGCTTAGTCCGTGATCCATAACCAAGCTTTTGGGCCATAGCAATCAGTTTCTCAGCTCCTAAATGTAACGCGATTTGAATAAATACAGGGTTGCTGGAGTGGGCCATAGCCTCAGTAATCGTAAGCCGCCCCTTGGGCTCTTGCTCATAATCCCACCCCTGAAACCTGATATTGTTAACATCAATATAACCGTGATCAAAAAAAACGTCATCCATTTTTACCGTCTTATTTTCCAGAGCAGCAGCCGCAACAACTAATTTAAATACCGAGCCGGGCTGATAAGACGAAACTGCCCGGTTGAGCAGTGGCGAACTATTTTGCTCTAAATATTGGCTGAGATTATTGGCATCAAATGTCGGTCGTGAAGCCATAGCCAGTATTTCTCCGCTACTAGGTCGCATCACTACCACCGCACCTTTAACAACAGTGCGGTTCATAATTTCTTCAACATTTTGCTGGATCTGCTTATCAATTGTCAAGATAACATTGGTTTCCCTGGTACCTTCTGTCAGTTTCATCCTTTTGTAACCTAAACCAGGGATAAGTTGTTGTCCGGCATCAACAATTGCGGCTACATACTCAGGCTGACTGCCCCGCAGCAAAGCATCATACATGCTTTCAATCCCACTTACCCCTCTATTGTCAGCAGAGTTAATATAACCGACCACATGAGATGCCAGGGCACCCTGTCCATAACGCACCTTTTCTGCAACCGCTACAATACCTGGAATCTGCATGTCGTTAATTTGTTTAGCCGTACTGCTCTCTATATTGTCGGCTAATCTAAATGGATATTCATTGGTATTTAAACGCCGCAAACCCGCTGCAAGCAATTCAGGCGTTAAACTGATCACACTGTCAATCTTCGCAAATGCCGCTGCTGTCTTATTTTCAATCTGACCCGGAAAAATAACAATGCTATATTGCTGTGAGGTGTTAGTCAGCGGTATTCGGTTACGGTCCAATATTTCACCTCTGGCAACATCTACCGGCAGTTCTTGAACGCGGATACTAAGCCCCTCCAACGCCAGCTGCGGGCCGTGGATAACCTGAAGATAGAACAATCTCAAGACCAGCAGGCCGGAGAAGCACAAAAAAAATAAAACCAGCTGGTAAATACGTCTACTGGAATAAGCCACACTATCACCTTCTAAATGGTTTAGTAGGTATAGTATGGCTTATAGTGGCAACTGGTTATTCAGGTTTAATATATTGAACACTGATAGGAAGATTAGCAAGTATATCATGTACTTCATTGGCTGTATCAGGTGTTGCCCGTATAACTAAAATCCCGGCAATGCGATCCAAAGTACTGACTACACCTAAATATTCATACCCTTCCATTATCCGATTAATAAAATTAACGTCCTTGGGTTCGACTTGAATATATATCGGTACAAACGCTCTCTTGTTCATGATCGCCTCCGCCGTATTTCCGGTCGTCTTAACATAGCGTACGGCGCCACCGGTCGAGACACCGGCATTGTCACAATCTGTTGAGGGTGAGGAGCTACCTCAATGGGAGCACCGTCAGCATTGAACATCGTACTAATCGTTTGTAAGAAGTTTTCTTGTCCAGGCTGCATTATCTCGATTTCTTCGCCAACCTTCATATTGTTACGCTGTTCAACTACAGCCATGCCTGTTGCTGAATTATACTCTTTGACCAAGCCCACGAAATCATGGGTTTGAGTATAACTTGATGAGGTATATATCTGATCTTGTTCAGTTGTTTTATTAAAGTAAAAACCGGTTGTATATTCCCGGTGTGAAACTTTTTCTAATTCATCAAGCCATCCCTGCTTAATGCGGAAATCAGACGGTGAGACGGCATAGTAGTCAATGGCTTCTCTGTACACCTTGACAACGCTAGCCACATAGTGAACACTTTTCATTCGGCCCTCGATTTTAAAACTGTTTAAACCACTTTCAACTAACTCCGGCAGGTGGCTGAGGAGGCATAAATCTTTCGAATTAAAGATGTAGGTACCGCGCTCATCTTCTAAAACCGGTAAATAGACTCCCGGGCGGCTTTCCTCCATGAGATGATATTTCCAGCGGCATGGTTGCGCACACTCACCCCGGTTCGCATCGCGCCCTGTCAGATAGTTACTTATTAGACACCGGCCTGAATAAGACATGCACATAGCACCATGCACAAAGGCCTCTAGCTCAATACCAACTTTTTGCCTGATCAGCCGTATCTCGTTAAGCGAAAGCTCTCTGGCGAGTACTATACGTGCTGCACCTAGTTCCTGCCAGAACTGGGCCGTGGACCAATTGGTACTGTTAGCCTGAGTACTAATATGAATAGGCAAAGCAGGCGCTGCCTGGCGAGCGATACGGAAGACCCCTACGTCAGAGACAATAACACCGTCTGCTCCCATTGCGGCAACATCCTTAATATAGTCTGGCAAACCTGTCAGGTCATCATTATGAGGAAAAATATTGATTGTTATGTAGGTTTTTTTGCCAAGACTATGGGCAAAATCAATACCCTCCTTAAGATCATCCTGCTCAAAATTATCACTAAATGCTCTTAAGCCAAAAGCTTTTCCTCCCATATATACAGCATCAGCCCCGTAAGTAAGGGCTATTTTAAGTTTCTCTAAATTGCCCGCAGGGGCTAAAAGTTCCGGTTTTTTCATTGCTTCGTCTCTCCCTGTAAAATGATACAGCCATTCCATCGCCAATATGATGGACTGTCGTCTCAAACCTCAAATCATTAGTAACGAAATCAAGGTAAGCCTTTAGGCGTTTAACAATTGTGCGAAAACGTTTGGGTGCAGCTGTTTCATCAAGTACCCACCCTCTAAATAATACGTTGTCAGCAATAATAACGGCTTCTGGAGAAAGTTTATCCAGAACTTTCTCCAGATAATCAAGGTATTGACCTTTGGCGGCATCAATAAATACTAAGTCATATGTACCGGTAAGCCGGGGGATAACCACCCCGGCATCGCCGGCAATAATATCGGTTTGATTTAATACACCTGCTTCAGCTAAAAACTGTTTAGCGACCGCTATCCGGTCATCATCTTGTTCAATAGTCGTGATTTGACCGCCTGGCATCATGGCAGTGGCCAACAGCAGGGTAGAATAACCGATAGCAGTTCCTATCTCCAGCATTGCTGCAGGTTGAGCGGCAGCAGCCACAGACTGCAGCAATTGACCGCCTTCCAAACTGATGATCGGAACCCTATGGGTAGTTGCATAATCTTTCATCATCGCTAAAATTTGTTTAACATTACCCATGCTAAATTTGCACCTGATCAATTGCGGCTAAATGTTCCTCATACGTTCTGCTAAAATGGTGTTTTCCTTGTTTATCGGCAACAAAATACAAATA
>JAQSXM010000167.1 GCA_029256645.1 Sporomusa sp.
CGACCAATACCGGTGAAGCACTTTTATTTTCCAGGGACATTTCCAAAACAAGAATACTTCTTCCGCCAAAACCAACTCCTTGTCATCGTATTTCAAATATCCTGAAGCTACAGAGATTCCAGCCTCCCCTCCTTTCAATAATGAAATTTTTTACAACACAAAAAAACCATCTGAACACTCTAAAAGATTGTCCAGACGGTCGACTTTTCTTACCCAATTTGCACTTCATGTGGTGAACTCCACTTATCCGTCAGTCGTGCAATTGATTTATTCTATTATGTGAAGATTATAACACATTGCAGTTTTCCTTGTCAATCACCATTTTCAAACAATAGTGAATATTTGAACATACCTGAATAGTTGCTATTATCAAAACCGACAAAACCTAAACTGACTAGAGTATAAACTAGTAATTTTACATTATTATACTTTTTCAACAGTTCTCTCTATTTTTTCCAGACGGGCCATTAGTTGATTCATAAATTCATCCTGATGCACCAAGTGTGCCATAATAACCTCTATTTCTTCTGCCGATTTTTTGTTAATCTGATAATCCTGTTCAGCCATTACGCGATCCTTTTCAGCCTGTCTGTTTTGACTCATCATTACTACCGGGCCAGTATAGGCGGCCTGGAAGCTTAACACAAGATTAAGCAAAATAAATGGATACGGGTCCCAGGCATTAAAATAATCAGGGTCAAAGACTTTCATATAGACCAAATAGGCGTTAACTCCCATCCAAACTGCAATAATGACACTTTGGCAAATAATGAACGGCCAACTGCCGACCACCTTTGCTACATAGTCAGCAACACGCTGACCACAGGTCTGTTGTTCATGAAATTCACGGTAAACATTTCTTACAAGATGTTCTTTAACTCTATACCTGGCTGCTGGTCCAAAGTTTGGCAGATCTTGCTTATTCATGCAGATTACTCCTTTTGACGGCTTTTTAATCTTCAAATTCAATTAAGAGAAAGTATCCATAACTTGCCTATAGGCTTAAGTTATGGATACTTTCTCTCCGGATTGCTTGTATTCCTCTATGAACTAAACTAAGATGCGTCTTTAATAACCACCGCTAGAATTTCTTTTTGAGCATTATTTGATAATCATTGTTGGAATCTGATGGATTTCGTTTAATTTCAATCCACTTTTTATTCTCTTCATCAATTTCAACGTGGACTACCCCTTTTCTCACATTCACTCCCGGCATGAGCTCAAAGCTTTTTTTCTCCTCTTTTTGTATGGTGTATGTATGGTTGGATAGATTAGGAGGGTTATTATCCGTAATATCAAATTTTTTAACAGGAATATGCTGTGACTCCATTGTCTCTGCTTTCGGCTTTGGCAGACTGGTATCAGAAACAACAGGTTCAGGATTGCTATGGCCTTGCTCCTTGTTGACAGGGGGCACTAGGGCTTCTTCCGGTCTGGCACGGGCTGGTTCCGCCGTTGGCGTTGGTGCTGCAGAAAAATAATAATGTTTTACCGCCCAGCCAAGCAACAGCAAAATACTAAAAATAATTACTAAAACCATTGGTTGATTTCTCAGTTTGCATCCCCCCATTCCACTGCGAAGCTAAATTATGCAATATTTGCTTCGACAGCAGGGGACTAATTCCCTTTACACCAGCATTCCTTACATCAGTGAGTATATCTTCCGGGCAATCATGGTTAACGGCACTTGTTCCTGGACAGCACCGATTTCCAAAGCTGCCTTAGGCATCCCATAAACAATTGATGAACGCTCATCTTGCCCGATCGTGCGCGCTCCTGCCTTGCGGAGAGCGAGTAAACCATTGGCCCCGTCATTCCCCATTCCGGTTAGAATTACGCCAATTGCATTCCTGCCCACAATATTAGCGACTGAATTAAACAGGACGTCAACCGATGGACAATGTCCATTGACTTTGTCACCGCGGAAACATTCGACCATATAATCATTATTGAGTCGTTTAATACGCATATGATGATCCCCGGGAGCAATTAGCACCCGGCCTGGCAGAATCAAATCACCTGTTCGGGCTTCTTTGACCTGAACAGCACACGTGTGATTCAAACGGTTTGCATACATAGCGGTAAAGACTGGGGGCATATGTTGCACAATAACTGTCCCCGGCATGTTTGCAGAGAACCCTTTAAGCACGGTATCAATCGCCTCAGTTCCACCAGTTGATGCTCCAATAGTAATAATAAGGTTTCGTTTCACAGCCCCTTGCCCGCTTGGGACAGGCGGCCTGGACCCGGCATTACCGGCCAGAGGTCTGACTTTCGCCATTGAAGCCACTTTAATTTTAACTATAAGTTCACTGACCAGGCTGTCCTGACTACGTCCACTACTAACATCCGGCTTAGTAACAAAATCAACAGCTCCGGCATTTAAAGCATCGAATACTGTTTCGCTCACAGCACTTACCATGATGACAGGTATTGGGTATTGAGGCATTAGCCTCTTCAAAAATTCAATACCGTTCATACGCGGCATCTCGACATCCAGGGTCATTACATCAGGTTCAAGTTCCAGTATTTTGTCTCTGGCCATATAAGGATCTGCAGCAGTTGCCACAACCTCAATGGACGGGTCCTGTGCAATTGCCCTGGCCAATGTTTCCCGAAACACAATCGAATCATCTACCACCAAAACCCTGATCTTTTTCCTAGCGGACATATACACTATCCCTTTCTATACACAGCCGGTGCTATAAATTTATACTTGCTCTCATGACGATTTATAGATTCAGAGTGACCAATAAACAAGTAACCCCCGGGTTCCATGTGGTCATAAAATCGATTGACCAATTCCTGCTTTGTTTCGGTGTCAAAATAGATCATGACATTACGGCAAAAAATAATATGGAATTTCTTTTTAAAGGGAAAAACCAGATTCATCAGATTAAAGCGCCGAAATATAACCTCGTTCCGCACTTTCTCAGTAATAATGCTGCAGTCATCGTCAAGTTTACGAAAATATTTTGTCCGCCACCCGCCTGGGAGAGTTTCTAGCTGGCTATTGGCATAGACAGCTTTTTGCGCTCTTTCTAAAGCCGCTGCGGACAGGTCTGTTGCCAGGATTTTGGTGTCCCAGCGCCATTTCTCCGCTCCAAAATAGGAGTCAACCGTCATTGCCAGGGTGTATGGCTCTTCCCCGGTTGAACAGCCGGCACTCCATATCCGCAGATCACGATTTTTAGCTTCAGTCCCAGCCAGGTAAGGCAGTACATCACGCTCTAAAAGCTCGAAATGTTTCGGCTCACGCTGAAAATAAGTATGGTTTGTCGTGAGCTTATTTAACAAAATTGTTCCGGCTTTACCAGTACGATCGCTTAATACATACTGTAAGTACTCTGAGAAATTGTCAAACCCACTCTGCACAATATAATTATGTAAGCGCCCCAGTACCAAACTTCGTTTTTGCGATAAATTGATACCATAATTTTGCTTGATAAACTGAACCAGCTCGCTAAATTCCTGATCACTAATCGCGTCCATGGGCTCCATCCTTTAAAGCAAACAAAGAGAGCTATCGCTCCCCTTGCTAACTACTCTAATACTTGCCAAACTCGTTGTCATCAAGCAGTATTTTCATCTTCGGCTGTATTCCCGTTTTACCGTCCTGTTGAAACCCGTTTTTTTTCTGCTCAATCATAGCTTCAATCGCCCGTACAACCTCCGGATTCAGATTCAAAGCATTACTACCGTTTAAATCCCGGCTCATTTGTTTTAACTTGAATTTCCGGACATGTTCACGCATTACGTCTGCTTGACCTGAGAGTTCTTCACTGGCGGCAGCACTTTCCTCAGCTGTTGCCGAGTTGGTCTGTACAACTTGTGATACCTGACCAATGGCCTGATTTACCTGTGCCAGCGCTGTAGCCTGTTCATTAGAAGCAGCCGCGATATCGCCCACCAATTCCGCAGCCTTGGAAACACCACCTACAATGCCGTTTAGTGCTGCTGCAGTTTCATTGGCGATTTTTGTTCCCACATCTACTTTTTTAATCGAACCCTCAATCATAGCCGTCGTTTCTTTGGCAGCATTGGCGCTTCTGGCGGCCAGATTCCGTACCTCTTCAGCCACAACAGCAAATCCTTTACCGTGTTGTCCTGCTCTAGCCGCTTCAACAGCAGCATTCAGCGCCAAAATGTTCGTTTGAAAGGCAATCTCATCAATTACCTTGATAATCTTAGAGATATTGGCAGATGACTCATTGATCTCATCCATAGCCTTTATCATTTGTATCATTTGACTGTTCCCGGCAATGGCTTGCTCCTTAGCTTCAATTGCCAGATCATTTGCCTGGTTGGCATTAACTGCATTTAGCTTGGTTTGCGTGGCTACTTGTGTCATTGAGGCAGTAATCTCTTCAATAGAGCTGGCTTGCTCTGTTGAGCCTTGTGATAACACCTCGCCTGAAGCCGCTATTTGGCGTGCACCGGCTGCTACCTGTTCTGTAGCCTGATTAATACTGGTCATCGTTATATTAAGATTATCCGACATTGTGTTAAAAGCCTGTGCCAATACCCCTATTTCATCCTTTGTCGTAATGTTGACAGCAACATTTAGATCCCCAGTAGCAATCTTTCCTGCCGCTTCTACAACTATATTAATCGGCCCTGAGATTATTCTTGCAATATACAGGCCAAACCCCATCGCAATCACAACACTGATAACGATAAAGGTAATCATAATCATCATTGCCTGATCAGCAGCGGCTGTGTTCGCAGCTGCTTTTTCTTTCGCCATTTGCACTTTCATTTGGGTCAGCTTATCAAGTGTATCACTAAATATCCCGGCGATTCGGACACCTTCGGTCTGCAGCAATTGATTAACCTGATCATTTTGACCAGCCTGAAGCATCAAAAACAGTTTTTTGGTATAGGGTTCATATTCAGCAATGGCACCCTCAAGCGCTTTATGCAATTTTACCCCTTCATCGCTGACCAGGGTTTTGCCAATCTTATCTGTTTCTTCTTTCATAGTGGTGATCGATTCGTTAAATTTCTTTATATTCTCGGCCTGAACCCTAAGGTCTTTGGTCGCCATGGCATCACGGAAATGTACACGCCCCCGTTGGTATGCCTCTGAAATATTTCCCATCTGTTCCAATGGTATCGTAAAGTATTCATACAGCTTGGCATCTTCTTTTGCCAGGTTATTTAGATTGATTACCCCAACTGTACCTATGAGGGCTGCAATCACAGTCACGCAGAGAAATGCACCAATTAGTTTTGAAGCCACTTTTAAATTTCGGAACCAATTCATCTTTATGCCTCCAGCCTATCCAATTCTTCATCGTTCAGCAACTTATCACAATCCAGAATTAGTTTTACATTATTGCCAACTTTACCAATTGCCCTGATATAACGCTGGTGGTACATGTTATTAACCTGCGGCGGAAGAACAATGTCCTGCTCAGCAATCACCAGGACTTCAGCCACAGTATCCACAATCAGGCCTACCGCAATATCCCTGATTTCCACGACAATAATGCAGGTCCGGTCATTATATTCTCTGAATGGCTTTTTAAACCGGCTTCTAACATCAATAACAGGGATAATTTTACCTCTTAGGTTGATAATACCTTTTACATACTCGGGAAGGTCAGGCACCTCGGTGACAACCTGCAGGCCGATAATTTCTGTAACATATCTGATTTCAATACCATATACTTCTTTATCTAACGCAAAAGTAAGAAATTTTCCCTTCTGGGTATCTTCTTCAAAGTCTGAATCAACCACAAGTTCTGGCATAACAAGCCACCTTTCGTATTTTCAGAAGGCTTTGTAAGCTTAATACTGGCCATTAACACTTTTGCCCCTACAACAGTCCGGCTACATCCAATATTAAACTAACACTGCCGTCTCCCAATAATGTGCATCCGGCAAGTCCCTGCTTCTTTTTGATATACCCTGGCAAAGCCTTGACAACCACTTGCTGCTGCCCTAGCAGTGAATCAACAAATAAACAGAGGCTGCAGCCATCTACCTCAACCATAAGCATGATTCCTTCATATAAATCTGTTTTACCTGCCTTAATCCCGAATTGTTCATGCAATCGCAGTACAGGATAGCACTGCCCCCTAATCATAAGCATTTCATTATTATCAACATCTTTAATCAGGTTTTGGTCCTTCAACCGGAAAGATTCCTTGATCGAAATAATTGGCACAGTATAGATCGTATGACCAACGCTAACAATCATGCCATCAATAATAGCCAGTGTGAGCGGGATTCTAATCGACATGGATGTACCCACTCCAGCCACACTGTCAACAGTGATTGCCCCCCCAATTGCTGTGATGTTCTGCGCTACGACATCCATACCCACACCACGTCCGGAAAACTCTGTTACAACTTCTTTAGTCGAAAATCCGGGATGCAGAATAAAAGCATATACCTGTTTGTCTGTTAAAGTGCTATCTGCTTCTTCAATGAGGCCACGCTCGATTGCCTTATGCAGTATTTTTTCCCGGTTCAGCCCCCCGCCATCATCGTGTACAATAATCCAAACATCACCGCCGGCATTTTTCGCTTCCAGCCGAATTTTCCCAATTGGGTGTTTTCCCTTGGCAATCCGTTCTTGCAATGACTCGATACCATGATCAACCGCATTACGAATTAGGTGCATGAGTGGATCAGCTATGTTTTCAATTATATTTTTATCAACCTCGGTCTGCTCACCAATTATCTCCAGTTCAACCTGCTTATCCAGTTTGCGGGCCATATCTCTGACAATGCGCGTCATTTTATGAAAGGTCGCTGCTAACGGAATCATCCGGATTGACATGACAACATCCTGGAGCTCACCGGTAATTTTCCGTAACTGCCGCGCCGCTTTATAAAACTTATCCAGATTTAACCCTTGCAACTCAGGATTCTGTGTCACCATTGCTTCAGCGGTGACAAGCTCACCCACTAGATCCATGAGCATATCCATTTTTGTCACATTGACACTGATAAAACTTTGCTTGCCTCCCAGGCAGCGCTCATTATCAGCAGTTACATCCGGTAATCCGAAATCTGTCACCCCACAGGCACTAGGTTCTGATGGCAGTGGCCCGTCTAAATCAATGGTACGCTTTGGCAGTTGTTGGGTTACAGCCAGTTTTTTTACTGTTTCCAGGGTAAATTCCTTTAAAAACATGGTCTGAGCAAAAAAAGCCTCCATTGTCTCCAGGGGATATGAGGTAACAAAGAGTATTTTAAAGCCTTCAGTTTTGATTATCTCCGCAGTGTCATCATTCTCCAGAATGTCAGGAGGAAAATACTCCATATGTTGAGAAAAATCGC
>JAQSXM010000168.1 GCA_029256645.1 Sporomusa sp.
GTTTGACTGAGGGATTGTTGTTCCATATTGGGTCTCCTACCTTTCTTACCTTCTAAAATATAACTTTACTATCACCCGTGAGCCGCTTGCATAAGGGCAAAAAAAACGCCGATTAGACCGATGCCACTCTTAGCCGCTTATTCAGGGCTTGGGCCACCGATACATAATCGTCAAGGTTGCTATCCCCTGCCCTAGGGAAATAAGCATTATGTTTTGTAATCTTTTCACAAATTTAGCGCAGCAGGCTGATGCCATTCTGATTTGTTTCTAAAACGTCTTTTATCGATAGCATATAATCACTCATCTTAAATAATATATAAGATATCATAAGAATTCTTTTAATGTCAACTCCCATGATACAAACGTTCGTTATATATCTAAAAATGATAAGATCTTTTACTGTTATTTAGCAATTACAAATTTCATCGAACACGCCGGTTCATACTATAAGTGGCATTGCAATGCTCACTATCCTCTAGGAAAGTATACTACAAAAAAGTGCGTACTTTATTATAGTGAAAAAATTGATTAAAATAAAATTATTACATAGAATAGAAAACTAAGCGAAAATGTTTAAAACGAAAAGGAAATTGGAGGCGTTGGCATGGATTTTTTAGAATTGGCAAAGAAAAGATATTCTGTGAGGAAATTCAGCAAACAACCGGTTGAGATTGAGAAACTGGAGCGGATTTTGGCGGCTGGCCGCCTCTCCCCGACAGCGGTAAATTTCCAACCCCAAAGAATTCTGGTACTCAACAGCGAGGCTAACTTAAGCAAATTAAAGAACTGCACGCCCTATCACTTTAATGCACCATTGGCTCTGTTGGTCTGCTATGACAATACTGTAAGCTGGAAGCGATCTTATGACCAAAACGATAGCGGTACTGTTGATGCCAGCATTGTCACAACACACATGATGCTGGAAATAGCCAACTTGGGCTTGGGCACCACCTGGGTCGGCCACTTTGATCCAGCCGCCCTACGGCATGCATTCTCCATACCCGCACATATTATTCCTGTTGCGTTATTGCCAGTTGGCTATCCAGCAGAAGATTCCCAGCCTCATGCCAATCATGACAGGCGTTATGATAACAGCCAAACCGTTTTCAACAATTCCTTCCCTAACTAAAAAAGCATAAAGGAAGGTCTAAGTTGCTGACTAGTCTGAACCCATGATCTGGGACAGAATCACCACTTAAGGACCCATTAGCCAGATTAAGGCCGATGGGTTCTTTTTATTTTCAGCTATAATGTTTCTTATTACGAGCATGACTTGTAAATATTACTCTACCGACTTATGATACATTGAATGGTCTGCCAACCGCATAACCTTTTCAGTCACCCCCTAAAGGGAAAACAAAAAACCTGCAAAGCGCCAGTGCTTTGCAGGTTTTCATATCACATCCATACTAGCTAAGAAGTATGGATGTGATGTATGAAAGAGGTTATATACTTGCCAACGTCTAAAAACGTGCTGGCATTTCTATAGACCGCTAGTACTTTTCATAGTGGATTCTGGTTTTGTCAAATCGATCATCAAATTTGTTATCAGAAGAATAACCGATGGCCAGCATGGCAAATACCTCAATACCTTGGGGGAGCTTAAAAAATTCTTTCATAAAAGCCATTCTATCTTCTTCTGGTGTAATCCCCATCCATACCGCGCCCAACTCAAGTTCTACCGCAGCAAGTAGAATATTTTCTGTTGCTGCTGCCAAATCTTGTTGCCAATACTGCTTGAATCTTAAATATTTTTCATTTAATAATACAATAATACCAAGCGGCGCATTTTTTATCGGACCGGCATAGATATGTACGTTTGATAATTTCTGTAGCGTTTCTTTATCTTCAACCACGATAAACTCCCATGGTTGTTGATTGGCCGCAGAAGGAGCCTGCATACCGGCTTTTAACAGCTGTTCAATTTTTTCTTTTTCCACCGGCCGATTCTCATAATTCCGGATGCTCCGTCTTTTTTGTATACCTTCGTATAAGTTCATGAGTATTTTCTCCCCTTTACTATTTACTCTGGTTTATTCCTCATATAGTCTTTCTAGAATCAACGTATGTTTTTCCCCAATGTTTCTGCTCTCTTTAGACCGTCGGTCTTCAGAATATCATCTTTATCATGAAGACCCAGCACAATGATTACGCCGCTATCCTTCCAATTCAAGAATTCAGCAATTAATTTATAGGACTTAACAATACCCTCGAACATAGTTTCATCTTGCACACCGCCGCCGACTAGAAGTGCGCATTCCTTTATCTTCAATGTCCTTTTCGAAATTAAATAAGAATACAACTTGTCAATAGCAGCTTTTAACTGCACCGGAAATGAGAACCAGTACATTGGTGTGACGAATACAACCATATCGGCTTGCTCCAGAAGCGGCGCAAGGTTAGCAAAATCATCCGGAACAGAACAGGCGCTCCCCCTACTGAAGCATGTCTGGCAGTCGATACAGCCCTTAATGTGTTTATCGGCAGTTGTAAATTTTACGGTTGTGTGTCCCGCCTGCTGGGCGCCGTCAATAAATGCATCTGCCAATTTATCGGTATTGCCGCCTTTTCTAGGGCTACCTGTTAAAACAAGTATATTTTTTGACATAGCTTACCGTAACCTCCCCTCATGTTTTTAGTTTTTGGAATCGCTTTCCTTGCTATAATAATACACAGTAATTATCATTACAAACAAGTATGCACTTATTTGTGCCATAGTATCTATTTCGATACTGAATATCACCGTCATATGATATAGCAAATTACTAAATGCTGTTTAATATAAAAAAATAAACTTTAGCTTACCCTTTGGCAAACTAAAGTTTATTGTGACAATATATCAGGTGGAAGCGGTCCGCGACTTTGCAATCCACTTAGTTACAATGTTTACTTTTATTAGTCAACATGATACTTGCGGTAACTTACCAAATCAAATTAGTAGATAATTTGATTTGGTAAGTTTGAGAAACGGTATATTGTTTTTGGCCTAATCGACCGTTGGCAATAAAAAATTGTGGGAAAACGGCGACAAGATACTATTCGCAAAGCTAATATACCATCACAATGTATATCATATTGTATACATCCACTTCACACTAATATATATATATATAGAAAATTTATTTCTTACTCAAAAGTTCAACGGCTGCTTTACCTAACAAAGCAGTCGCAGTAACTAAGCTTTCTTCGTCAAAATCAAAACGCGAATCATGATGCCCTGCTGCCAACTCGGTACCAACCATCAGGTAGGCAGCCTGCCCGCCTTTTTGCTGTACCCGCTCCATGAAATAGGTACAATCTTCGCTGCCGCCGATGTTTCCTTCCGGCAATATACTTTCAAACAAGTTGCTTTTTTCAGCAACCTGCTGCAAACGCTCGACAAGTATTGGATTATTATCACAGTTAGCTGCACCGCCCATCGGCGACAAAACAAGTTTAACATCATACATCGCAGCTGCTGCCTCTAAGATTCTAAGCGCTCTCTGGTACATATAATCGTTGATTTCGCTGGTAGTCCCGCGTGTTTCAAGTTTCAATACCGCCTTGTCTGGTATGACGTTGCGCCCGGTTCCAGCCTGCAATACCCCGACATTGATACGCGAAGCCCCTTGGCTGTGGCGGGAAATAGCGTGCAGATTAAGGGCAGCCGTGGCCGCCGCCAGTAATGCATTTTGACCGGTTTCCGGCGCTGCGCCGGCATGCGCAGGAACGCCGGTATAGACTGCATCAAGTTTCGTCGTCGCCAAGAAGCCTACTGTGTTACAAGTCATCGTGCCAATTTGCTTCAACCCGATCCCCAAATGCAGGCCAACAAAAAAATCCACATCATCGACAATACCGCGCGAAACCATCGCTTTCGCGCCTCGTACCCCTTCCTCGGCAGGCTGAAAAATCAGCTTCACCGTGCCGGCAAGTTCATTTTTCATTTCAACCAAAACCTCTGCCAGGGCTAAGCCGATCGAGGTATGACCATCATGCCCGCAGGCATGCATCGCTCCCGAATTGACCGAAGCAAACCCTTCACGCCAAGGCCTATGCTCCGCCAGCATCGCTTCCATTACATCATTTGCATCCATATCAAAGCGAAATGCTACAACCGGTCCTGGTTGAGCGAAGTGCATCACGCCCATTACACCGGTTTTCCCCCCCTGCATTCTGCCTACCCAGTTGGGCTCAGCCCCTTGGGCTATAGCTCTTTCCTGATGGTTGAGCAATTCCTGCTGGGACGGTACTCCCATCATAACCTCAGCATCAATCACCGCTTCGCCCACTGTCACTTGATAGCCAAGGCGTGTTAATGTTTCAGCCACAATAGATGCTGTACGAAATTCCGTCCAGGCCGTTTCTGCATGTTTATGTAAATCGCGGCGGCAATTGACAAGCTGCTCCTTTTTTGCTTTCACTAATTCCAAAATGTCCGTATTCATTCGTTATCTCCCTCGTCAATTAAGTTAATCCTGACAATTGGGCATTGTGTATAATACGAAAACGCAAGCTGTACACCGCGGTGCGCTGTACAGACTTGCATCTTTAAAAGACAGCCTCTTTTTTCCTGCTATCAATACATCAAAAGGGCCATACCGATAATCATAGATCCCACCATCGGCAGCCAGTTGCGTTTGGTAACTTCCATCGGATTAACGCCGGCAATACCGGCTACAATGATAGTAGCGCCAGCAATCGGAGACATCGTACGCCCAAGCGTACCGCCTAAGGTAGCCATACTGCCCATTTGCATAACTTCCATGCCAAAATCCGCTGCATGCGGCGTAACTGCCTGATTGAAAGCCATTGTGGCCGCATCGCCGGAACCAGTGATAAATCCCAAAAGAAAAGGCCCGACGGCAGCACACAACTTGACAATAGTCGGATTATTGAGCATAGCGTCAATAAAGGCCTTGACTAGCCCCATTGCGGTCAAGCCAGACACAAATACCCCGGCCGCAATGATAATGCCGATTATTTCACCGTATGCTTTGCCCATACCGTCAAAAAAGGCATTGCTAAGGCCGACAGGATTTTTCCTGGTAACTAAAAGAGCCAGTGCACAACCGATAATCATAGCCTGCGGCACATCAGTTTTTAAAGCAGGCACCAAGGTAGCCCCTAAAAGGAGCAGCAGAATCGGAAACATCGGCATCAGGGCATAAAGTAGATTGACTTTAAAGGAGTTATCCACTTCCAGTCCTTCTGCGTGGTATCCTTTGTGTTCTTTTCTATAATAGGCAATAGCAGTAATTAAAATCGCAGCAACAATCAGTGACGCAATATTGGCTTTGAATTGAAAGGCAATTACTTCCATAACCCCTACGCCCGCAATTTTTGCTACAACCGGATTATGTGCCAAACCTGGATTAAGCATACTACCGTATGTACCACACTTGACCGCTGCTGCCGCCATGGCAGGATGCACACCTGCAGACATCATCAGAGGTACAAAAATTGCGCCTGCCGCCGCCGCTGTTCCTGCCGCACTCGGCAAAGCCACATTGACTGCAAAGGTAGCAATCACCACGCCGGGAATCAAAAGCGGGCGAACTTTCCCCAAACCACTGGCCATCAGATTGATTAAATGTTTGTCACATTCGGTAAACCGCATAACCATAGCAAAACCCATAACAGAACATACGGCCTGAATCAGTCCGGCATTTGTCATGTCTTTGGCAAATGCATTCAAAGCAGCCATCGGGGTGCCGGCCACACAGGCCATAAGAACACCAGATACTAAAAGCACTAAGCGCGCATCGTAACGTTTGACTAAAAAGTAAATCGTAATAATGACCAAAATCACACCAATAGTCAGCATCATACCCAACCCTCTCCCCTCATCGCTATGAAATTCGTTACTCCTTATTTCTGCAGCCCTTTCTCCTTTCCGTCTTTTTTTTAATTAGACAAACAGAGTAAACAGTACGCCGTCATTCCGTTTTCAGTCCATTTACGGTTATTTCCTTAAACAGTAATTAAAAAACGAGTTTTTACTCGTACTGTAAAACAAAAGCCCTCGTACAAAATACGAGAGCTTCATTGCTATGTGATATACTATACTTGCTTTTATGATCCTTGTCAATATATTTTAGATGAATTTTATCTTGATTATGTAAAATGTTCCAGCAGTAACTGTAACTTGATTTTATAGAGTTTACGCGGTCGTCCTTTAGCAATCATCTCTTCTCCGGCAAATTCAGCCAAACCATTCTCCACCAAAATAGTTAAGATTCTTCTGGCGCTGCGGGCCGTAATGGTCAGATAGGCAGCTAGTTCCTCTGCCCCAATCGTATCCGTATCCAATTTATCAATCACAGCCAGCAAACGATTTACAGTAGTGACGCTGAGGTTCAGCTGATCAGCCACACGCTTACAGGACGTCGCATCCGCCTGCACGGAATACTTAAGATGGACTGCCGAGCTTAATGGGCCGATCACTTCCCGCTCATCGGTTACCGCCATCCATAATCCCTTGCCTTTCTGCTGTGCCATGCCCAGCGCACGAAATGCATTTTGTTCGGCATCATAGGCCGTAACACCAAAACCAATGCCGCCGCTAACTGCAGCCTTTACCTGGCAAGCTATTTCTTCTAGGATAGGAATAATGGTAAGTTCATTGGTACTGTCTTCCAATATGCCACGAGTAGAATACAAAGTATACTGGCCATCGCCCCGACTTACGAGAGAACCTTTCAACATTTCAGCATAGTCGACTAAAATCTTGTATAAACACATTTCCATGCGCTTCACATTATAGCTTGAACTGGCTCGTACTATATTATCGTATTCATCAATCGCAATTTCTTGTATTGCCAATTGACTTCCTTTAAATCGTTGTGCCAGACAGGAATTTATTGCCACATCCAACGTGGTGCGAATATTGCTCCGTGTCGACCAAACACGAAAAACAGGCACCCCTAATTCTTTTAACTTTTCATATGTTGCCAAAAAACAAGTGACGGCAATATCGATCTTGCCTTCCTGCCATAGTTCATAATGATGATTCGCAAACCCCTTGGCCGAAGCCACGTCGGAAAACGGTTTAACGTATATGGTAGGCAACGGTAGATTTATATCCTTAAAAGTTTCTTCTACCTCGATCTGACTATATGTATCAAAGCTAATCCTATGCAGCTTCAAATTTTTAATATACGTGATTTCAAACAAGGCCCGATATAAACTAGAACCGGTATGTGGAAGATAAAACAGCGGCTTATGTGTGGATACAGACAACGCATAGTGGTATGGCACAATACCCGAGAATAACCACATATCAAACTCCGGACAACGTGCCCGCATAAT
>JAQSXM010000169.1 GCA_029256645.1 Sporomusa sp.
TTGCGGGGTATAGTGCTTATTTTACCGACCTTTCCCCTGATCTGCAAAATGATGTTATTGCCAGGACTGAGCATAGTTTGTAGGAGGGTATATGATGGAGCCCCAGGACAAACGCTTTGGTTATGTTTTTAATATCCAGCAATTCTCGGTACATGATGGGCCGGGGATCAGAACAACTGTGTTTCTAAAAGGCTGCCCGCTGCGGTGCAACTGGTGCAGCAACCCCGAATCCCAGGAGCGTAGTCAGGAGCTTGCTTACAACCGGAGTAAGTGTATTGGTATTGCTGCCTGTGGCCGGTGTCTGCAGATTTGCCCCAATAATGCACTGCAGGCAGGAGCGGATAGTAAACCTGTAGTTGTCAGGGCGGCCTGCAGAAAATGTTTCCGCTGTGCCGGTGTGTGCCCCTCAACTGCGTTAAGTGTTTTCGGGCAGCGCATGAGTGTTGAGGCTATTCTGGAGGTAGTAGAACAAGATCAGGCCTTTTTCTCCAGATCGGCAGGGGGCCTGACAATTAGTGGCGGCGAGCCTTTAATGCAGCCTGATTTTACAATTGCCCTCTTGCAGGAAGCCAAACGCAGGCGGATCAATACCGCGATGGAAACCAGTGGTTATGCTGAGTGGCCGGCGTTGGAACAGGCAAGTAAGTATTTAAACACGCTTATCTATGACATAAAATGTCTGGATTCGGATAGGCATCGTGAGCAAACCCAGCTGGCCAACGATATTATCCTTGAGAATTTCGTCAAGGTGACAGAGGCCTTTCCCAGCTTGTCTATCCTTGTCAGAACACCTGTAATTCCCGGCTTTAATGATTCTGAGGAAGATATTGCAGCCATAACAAATTTTATTAAGCAAAGGCCCAATATTAGTTATGAGTTGTTGCCATATCACCGTTTAGGACAGCAAAAATACGAATATCTGGGAAGAAACTATCCTCTGGGTAATATAAGCTTAACGAAGGAGCAGCTTGAGCGGCTGAACACGGTAAAAACTGTTTATGACAACCCCCTTAAATCCTGATATTACCATTGACACTGCTGGTGCGATATGGTAATATTAGGACAATATTTAGCTAGGCTGATTAGAAAAAACTGAAGGCCGAAGCAGTTGGTAGTATAGTACCGACTCTTCCGGCCTTTTTCATTTTTTAACAGGTATACTAATCTATAAGGCTGTGCCTGCGTCCCTAGGGATTGAGAGGTGTACACAGATTGAATGTCACAAAACAGCTTGAACTAACAATTAATCAGAAAGAGCAACTGCTGGAGCGGGAGATCGCCAAGTTCGCTAAAGAGAGAATTGGTAAAGGGCCAAGTAAAACCGAAGTGCGCATCACTGAGGGTATTCTTATTTGTGTGCAGTATGGTTTCCTAACAAAAGCGGAGGAGTTAATAATCCAGTCAGGCCATTGGGATAAGGTTATTGACTATCGTAGAGTATATATTCTGCAATGTGTTAAAGATATTGAGGAGATTATTTACCGGGTACTTAAGCGGAGGATAAAGTATTTCTTCCCAAGTTGGCTATCCGAAGAAAACTTGTCATGCTGGACAATTTATCTGGATTAAAAGCCTGATAAAGGCAAAAATCCTTTAATAAATAGTTATGCTTCTTAACAAAGAACAGATAACTACCTTTTGGTAGCCGTCTGTTCTTTTTTATATTGTGCTAAGAAGGAGGTGAGTCTGACTGCAGTGGGTAGTCTGTCAGGGGGTGAAGGGGCCGGAAAGACGTTTTACTACTAAGTAATTTGAGGAGGGATTGTATGTTAGGGAAAAAGATGTTTATGGGATGCTTGCTGATTATGTTTATTACAGCAAACCTGTTAATCGCAGGGTGCTCGGGGAAAAAACCGGGCAGTACAGCGGGAAGTGCGGCAGAGACGCCGCAATCCCCAAAAGAAGTTGTAAAAATAGGAATCGGATATCAGGCACCAACCGCTCAAACCTGGGGCGCGTTAATTATTAAAAATAAAAAACTCTATGAAAAGTATCTGCAGGAAAAGTATCCAGATAAGGTGTTTGAGATTGAATGGTTCAATTCACCCTCAGGTCCCCCGCTGACGAATAATATGATTGCAGGCAAATTGCAATTGGCACTCATGGGAGACATGCCCATATTAATTAATGGCGAGCAAGGACAGACATCGCGCAATTACAAATCAGTGTTCCTTGCTTTTGACGGCAAAGGTGCGGGTGGTAAGAACCAGGCCATCTTAATCCCTAAAGGCAGCAACACTAAAATAGAAGACCTGAAAGGTAAAACAATTTCGACAATTCTTGGATCTAGTGCGCACCGGATGCTGCTGGTCTCTCTGGATAAATATGGCTTAACTAACGATGTAACAATTGTTAATCAGGACGTAACCGTGGGCATGAGCAATATCGAACAAAACAAAATCACAGCCCATGCTACCTGGGAGCCCTACCCCAGCCTGATTCAAACGAAAGGTATCGGTGATGTTTTGCTTGATGGCAGTGAAACTAATGTGGACTATCTAGACGGGGTTGTGGCTGATCGCACCTGGGTGGAAAATAATCAGGGCTATGCGGTTGCTTTTTTAAAGGCATTGATTGATTCGCACAAGTTCATTAGAGAGAATCCAGAGGAAGCGGCGCGAATCTTTCATGAGGAAACTCAGTATCCGCTTGATGTAACCCAAAAGGTTGTTCAAAATATCAGATTTGATGCAGCCATATACACAAAAGACATAACAACGCTGGCGGGCAGCCGGGATTTCCTGAAAAAGCTTGAAAAACTCAAGAATATCGATTTGAACAAGTTTGTTGACGATCAGTATGTAAAAGCCGCTTTTAAGGAGTTAGGCTACCAATATCCTACCGACGCTGAACTGAAAAGTGATTGGATTCCGTTAAAATAGGGGTGGTGATATGTCAGACCCGGCTACTTTTCAATACAAAATGGTCAGGGCAATCAGAAGGATAATAGCTGTTACTGTTTTTATCGGCATATGGCAGGTTCTGGTTGGCAATAATGTCATGTCGCCGCTAATGTTTGGCAATCTCCCTTCGCCGGCAGAGGTTTTGGAAACCTTTATTACAGTTTCTCAGAAACCGGTATATTACTATCATATCCTGGTGAGTTTCGGGAGAATCATCGCCGGTAGCTTACTGGCCTTGCCACTGGCTGTGTTTTTTGGGCTGCTAATTGGACTGTCAAGGCTTGCTGAGGATTTGTTGCTGTCAATCTTTGACATGCTACGCCCCATTCCCCAAATCTCCTGGATACCGGTAGCCATATTAGTTTTCCCTTCGGTGGAAGGCAGTATCATCTTTATTACTTTTCTAGGAGCCTTTTTCCCCATTCTCGTCAATACCATTGCCGGCGTGGCCAGTGTCAACCCATCCTTAATTATTGCGGCCAAGAGTATGAATGCTACCAGGTTACAACTTTTAAGGTATATTTACTTACCGGGGATCACCCCCAATATATTCACTGGTTTCACAATCGGCATCGGAGTATCCTGGATGAGTGTAATTGCAGCCGAAATGATTTCCGGGAAATACGGAATTGGTTATTATACCTGGACTTCCTATACGCTGATGGCGTATTCGGAGACCATTATCGGGATGATTACCATTGGCGCAATGGGGACAGTGTGTTTTGAGCTAACCAAGATAATTGAAAGAAGCTTGTTAAAATGGCGTGAAGAGATTGGGGGTTAGACCATGGCAATCCTGGTACACGATGTTCGAAAATCATTTACTCTGCAAAAAGACAGAGAGGTTGTTGCCTTAAATGACGTAAGCCTCAGCGTAGACGATCATGAATTTCTTTGTTTACTGGGGCCGTCTGGTTGTGGCAAAAGCACACTGCTGAAGATTATTGCCGGCCTCGAACAGCCAAGCGCCGGCTGGGTGGAGATTGATGGTCAGAGGATTACTGCACCAGGCAGCGACCGCGCTATTGTTTTTCAGGATTATGCGTTATTTCCATGGCGAACAGTTGTTGAAAATGTTCAATTTGGCTTGGATTTAAAAAAAGTACCGGCTAAAGCGGCCCGGGCTAAGGCCCTTGAATATGTAAACCTGGTAAGTCTCTGTGACTATGCCAATGTGTATCCTCACCAGTTATCCGGAGGTATGCAGCAAAGGGTGGCAATCGCCCGCGCCCTTGTTCTTGAGCCTAAGATTCTATTAATGGATGAACCGTTCGGGGCTTTGGATGCTTTTACCCGGATGCAGCTTCAGCTTGAGGTTACCAGCATCTGCGAGCAGAATAGCCCAACAGTGATTTTTGTAACCCATGATATTGACGAGGCTATTTATCTTGGCGATAGGGTAGTAATTATGACACCCAATCCTGGTAAAGTAAACTCTATCGTTAACGTTCAGTTGCCAAAACCCCGCAACAGGACAGACTATGATTTTAATAAAATCCGCGATCATGTTTTTAGGGAATTTTCACTAGTCACTGAAACTTCTTTAGAATATGCCATATAAGAAAAAATAGGAGGAATAGGAATGGCAGTACATTTTATCTCGGCTGACGTAAGTATTATTGGCGGTGGCAGTGCAGGCACTATTGCGGCAATTAAGGCTAAAAGTAAAAACCCTGAGGCCAAAGTCCTTATTCTCGATAAAGGCCCGATAGAGACTTCGGGCGCGATTGGCAGAGGGATGGATGCTCTGAATATTGTAGCTGTTCCCGGCTATGGAACACCCGAAAATGTAGTGGAGGCGCTGACTAAGGTCACAGAAGGGATATTAGACCAGGAATGTGCCTATGTGCTTGGTGAAAAGAGCCTGCAGGTGATTAAGGATCTTGAGGAATATACCAATCGCGAGCCTGGTGATTTGTTCCCGATTGATGAAAACGGTAATTATAAAGCCAGCTTTTTACACCCTACTGAACATCCGTTGTACCTGGCCATGGACGGGGAGGATATCAAGCGGGCGTTAGCAAAACGGGTCCGGGATCTGGGGGTGCAGGTACTTGATTTTACGCCTGCCGTACGTTTGTTGACTACTGACGGCCGGGTGTCTGCCCTGATTGCCTTTAATATTCGCACAGGTGACTTTTATGTAATTAATACACCGACAGTCATCTTGACTGCAGGTGCTGTGGGTAAGTTTGGTCTGCCGCGGGACGGCTATCTCAGTGGTTTGTACGAATTCCCCGGTAATACCGGCGAGGGATATGCCATGGCATACCATGCAGGTGCTAAATTGGTAAATCTGGAATGCTTTCAGACCAACCTATTGATGAAAGACTATAATGGCCCTGCGTGCGGTTATGTTGTCATACCAAGAGGTGGCTATGGTGTAAATGCATTAGGAGAGAAATACTGGACGCATGGATACTGGTCAGGAGATATGTTCCTGGCAGTCTGGCGGGAATTCCAGGAGGGAAGAGGACCTGTTTATCTGAAAATGGATCATCTGCCTGAAGAAACGATTCAAGGTTTGGAGAAAATTCTATGGGGGACTGAACGTACCTCACGGGGGCTCTTCCATATCCAGCGGAGCGAAAACTACAGACGGTGGGACTCTGTTGAGCAAGGTATGGAAGAAATAACACTATGCAGTGGCCATAGCATGTCGGGAATACAGGTAAATAAGCATACGGAGACTAACGTGCCCGGCCTGTATGCTGCCGGTGATTGCGCGGCAGTTCCGCACCAGTACCTTACAGGGGCTTTCGTGTTTGGCAGTATTGCGGGCGAGCGTGCGGCCGAGTTTGCGAAAACGCATAAGGCGCCACAGGTGGATGTAGATGTAAATCAACTGATAAAAGAGATTGTACGGCCGCTGGAACTGGAAGAAGGCATCCCGGTGGAGCAAGTTGAGTATAAGATTCGTTCTAAGATAAGCCAATATCTAACGCCCCCTAAGAGTGACCCGCTGATGACCAAGCTATTATGGTGGATTGAGCGGATTCGCCAAGAGGATCTGCCGCGCATAAAAGTCAATGATTATCATGATTTAATCAAAGTAACCGAGGTGCAGAGCATTATCGATTGTGCGGAAATGGCGGCAAGAGCATCGCTGTACCGGACCGAAAGCAGATGGGGGCTGGGTCATTACCGCCTGGCATATCCCAAGCGGGACCCAGACTGGGATAATAAGTGGGTCGTATTAAATAAAGATAAAGCTTCAGGGAAAATGACGCCCTCGCAACAAGAAGTACCCAGCCCTCGGTGGACTTTTCCGGCCAGGCTGGATTATGAATACCCGTCTTTACATCTTAATATCGGTACCGGGTATAAGCACCCGCCTAATAAAGTAAGAGACCCGTGGATTGAGGAAAAGGTGCAAAGAGAGGGTTTTGAGATTCCGACCCGGTTTGTTCCTGGAAAAGGAGGCGTAAACTAATGAGCTGCAAAGAAGGAAAACAGTATCAATGGCTTGACTTTAGTGGGGAAAAATGTAGCGCCTGCGGTTTGTGCATTGACTATTGCCCCCGTGACGTTTTGCGAAAAGGCGACGAGGGTGTGCCGTTTATGAAATATCGGGATGACTGCTGGTATTGTGACATTTGCTCGTTTGTTTGCCCGCATAAAGCGATTACACTGAAGGAGGTTCCCTATCTTATTAAATAGAGTTTTCAGAGAAGTTTTATCCCCTCTTCTGGTAATTATTCACATTGACAGCCATTTAAAGGTAATATATACTTAATCTAAATTATGGCTGATCAGAGAACTGAAGGCTAGGAATTCACAGGAATTCTTAGCCTTCAGTTTTTTATTTTCAAAAATAAAGCTTAGCGAAGAAGGGGGGGGAGCATCAATGAAACGAGTTACTCTTTGGCTGAAAGAAAACTATCTTGCATTAGTAGCGCCAGTTATCCTTTTGGCTATCTGGGAAGCTGCCGGTCAATTCGGTTTGATTCGGGCCAACCTTTTGCCAAGGCCTTCCGTCATTGCCGTTATGTTGGTCGAGTTGCTGTCTTCCGGAGAACTGCTTGTTCATTTAGGGGTTAGCATTCTGCGGGTTGCCGAAGGCTTTATCATCGGGGCAGTGCTTGGTGTACTGGTTGGTGTGCAGGTAGCACTGGTAAAAAAACTGCGGGTAGCGGTTAGCCTGATTTTCGGGATACTCAGGCCCATTCCGGTAATCGCCTGGATTCCGGTACTGATTCTGTGGATGGGGATTGATGAAGGCTCAAAAATAACGGTTATTGCCATCGGCAGCTTCTGGACTGTACTGGTAAGTGTGGTTCAGGGGATTCGTAATGTAGATAAAAAGTATTTAGAAGTGGCCACAATCCTGGAGAAAGATCATATGACGCTGTTAACCAAGGTTATTTTACCGGCAGCACT
>JAQSXM010000170.1 GCA_029256645.1 Sporomusa sp.
TGTTTTTTTTTTTTGTTTTAGCACACACTAAAATCACGAGTAAATTTTAATAAACAAAGGGGGCAAACATATTTCAGAGTACAAAGGCCGCCTTACTTACGCCAAAGGCACCTATATGGAATTTGTCGTTGCTCCTAACCAGGATGTGGATTTTGGTGATATTTTGGTTGTTGAAGGTAAAAATGACGATCGGTTTTATATTCGGGCCTATGATTTTAAGATTAAGTCGCGCTGGTCTGGAATGAACGGAGTCAGCTACCTAATGAGCAAGCTTGACGAGAATGGGCAGGTAGCTAATCAAGAAGAGCTTGATTTTTATTTAGGCGGCAATCATACTGTGAAAATTGGAATTGCTGAGCAACTCTGCTATTCAGATGCACTGGGCCAATTATTTAACCCTAAAACATGCCCTGATTTTTTCTGTGAAGTCCGTGGTTTAGCCACCGATGATACAGCCCTACTCAATGAAATGAAAGGTGACCTTGAAATTGGCTATTTAAAAAGTGGCCGTGAAGTGCTCAAATTACCTGTGGGCATATTTGGCTCCAAAGCGATAACTGAACATATTGGTATTTTTGGCACAACAGGTTCTGGTAAAAGTAATCTGGTAAAAGTTCTTTCGAGTTCAATCATTGATAGCGAAAACTATGGCTTACTCATATTTGATGTCCATAACGAATACTACCGTGATTTATCGCTGCATCCCCGGGTTAATGACCGCTTAGTGGTATATAATACTAAACCCGAAGCAGAGCGGCCCAATGTTCGTAAACTTGCGCTTAATTATAATGAGGTTGAGCCCGAGGATATTACAGCCTGCGCAACGTTTAGCGAACCACAGCTTGATGCCATCTATAAACTGTCGTCTGTGTGGCAGGATCGCTGGATGGATTATATTCTAAAATATGATGCCGATGACATAATTGAGGAAATAGCTGGCTGTACAGGACAAAAATTCCAGTCGCGAACAATTAGTAAGATTAAAAGCATTTGCTGGAATTTAGAACAAGAGCTGAATATTACTGAGGAAACTAGCATTCCGGGAGAGATTACCGCAGTTGGCCAAATGCTTTTAGATCTAGAACAAGGCAAAGTGGTATTAGTTGAACTTAAAAATATCTCGCCTGTTGGTGAGCAGGCTTTATCAACCTTGTTATCAAAAAAAATGCTGTTGCATTATGCCAATAAGTCTGAAGCCGAACGTTCTGTTGCTAAGCCAGTTTTGATAGTCCTTGAAGAAGCTCATCGTTTTTTGGGTAAGAAAGAACAAAGTACTCAAAATGTTTTTGCCAGATTGGTTAGCGAAGCACGAAAATTCAATATTGGTTTATGTGTTGTTGACCAGCAGCCACGCCTGTTAGCTGACAAAGTATTGTCTCAGTTAAATACCCTGTTTATTTTGGGACTTGCCTCTAAATCAGACCGGGGCAAGCTGGAGGCAATGTGCCGTAAGGATATTCTGCAACAACGAAACGAGATAAAAAATCTGGACTGCGGTGAATTGATAGTTGCTACAAACTATATGCGATTTGCCGCACCGGTAAAAGTTCATAAGTTTGATGAATATTTAACCCGTAGTTAATTACTCCCCCGTTCATGTACTAATGGGCCTGCTCTTAGGCATACATTTGTATATGAGGGGGGATTTTTCATGCTGCGCCGTAAAGGGAAGTTGCAATCATTGGCCGGGTTTCTTGATATACCGCAGGATATAGTGCTTGATATGCCGAGAATAACCATGCTTGGTAATAAACAATTGCTGGTTGAAAACCATAAAGGGATTATTGAGTATACCCCTTCACTTGTTCGGATTAAACTAAACCAGGGAGAGCTATTTATTCTTGGTGAAAACCTAACGTTGGGAAATTTGCAAGCTGAGCAAATTCTGGTAGAGGGTGTGGTGCAGGAGGTCAAGTATGATATTTAATACTAAATACCTGCGCGGTGCCGTAAAAATCCGTATAACCGGAACCATACCTGAACGATTTATCAATCTCTGCATTACTGAACAAATTTTATTATGGGGTATAACTAAAATCGACGAAGACTTAATCGCCTGGATCGGCCTTGATGATTTTTTTAAAATACGTCCGCTGGTATTGCGCAGTGCTACCAGGGTTCAGGTATTATCTCATCGCGGTTTACCTTTTGTGATAAAACGGGCTAAACGTAGAAAAATGATGATTGCAGGCGCTGTTTTGTTTATTGTTTTACTGAATATAATGTCTTCTTATGTTTGGTTTGTTGATATCACTGGAGTAAAAAGCATGTCAGAGAATGAAATAAGAAATGTTGCAATCTCGAATGGTTTGAAGCCGGGAGCAGTAATAGGTGGTCTTAACACCAAGTTGATTGAGCGGGAAATATTATTAAATGTTCCTGAGGTTGCCTGGGTTGGCATCAACTTTACCGGTACCCGGGCTGTAATTGAAGTAGTTGAAAAAACGATGCCTAAGCAGGAAACTAAAGCTCCGGCGCATATTGTTGCCATGAAAGACGGCGTGATTACCGAGATTATTGCTTTAGCCGGACAACCGGCAGTAAAGAAAGGGGATACTGTAAAAAAGGAGATTTGCTTGTAAAGGGATTTATGATTGAGCCAACACCGGCTGCTGCCGAAGGTCAGCCACTCATAATCGATGTTCCCCGGGAGCTTATCCGGGCCAAAGGAATCATTAAGGCCTGGGTATGGTATGAGAGTTATGCAGAAGCTGAGTTGAAAAAGACAACGGTTACCCGTACCGGCAACCGGCAGGCTGAAGTTACTTTGAAAATTGGCAGCAGTGAATTAACATTTAATGCAACACCAAACCGGCCGTTTCAAGAGTTCGAAAGTGAGATTATACATAAACAGCTACCGCTATGGAGGAATAGCGAGTTTACTGTCGAATCAACTATAAAACTATATTATGAGATTAACTCTGATGTGACAGTGAAATCCTTCTCAGAGGCGCGGGATGAAGCCCATGCCAAAGCTATTCAGGTAGTGCAAAATATTATTCCTGAATCAGCGCAGATATTATCACGTAACTATGAAGTATTAAAAACACCTGAAGAGAATATTGTGCGGGTAAAAGTAAATGTGGAAACAATTGAGGATATTGGGCAAACTATAAATATTTCCCAATAAATGAATTAGGGGGCACTACTTATTTGGAAAAGCGGATTAGCTTTGCCGACACAAAAGAAGCCGTAGCGGTTTTGGGCAGAAATGACGAATATTTAGGTTTGATTAGTCAACAGTTCACGAGCGGCATAACCGCCAGGGGAACAGACGTGATTTTCGATGGAGAAGCTAATGAAGTTGACTTGATTTTGCGAGTGTTTCATGAACTCATCTATCTGTATCGTGAGGGTAATCCGGTAACAAGTCATGATGTGAGGTATAGCCTTCGGCTGATTAAGGAAGGTCAGGCAGATTTTCTTCACCAAATGTTTTCAGATACAGTTCTTGTAACTGCCAGAGGCCGCCATATTAAGCCGAAAACTCTAGGACAAAGCCAGTATTTAGAAGCCATTCGCCGTAATTACATTACCTTTGGAATAGGACCGGCAGGAACTGGGAAAACTTATCTTGCTGTTGCTATGGCAGTATTTTCCTTAAAGAATAAGCATGTGGAAAGAATAATTTTGACTCGTCCAGCTGTAGAGGCTGGCGAGAAGCTTGGTTTTTTGCCTGGTGATTTACAAGAAAAGATTGACCCGTATTTACGACCATTGTATGATGCTATGTACGACATTATGGGTGCTGAAACTGTACAAAAATATATGGCCAAAAATATAATTGAGGTGGCACCCCTGGCATATATGCGGGGGCGCACATTAGAAGATGCTTTTATCATCTTAGATGAAGCACAAAATACAACTGCTGAGCAAATGAAGATGTTTCTAACAAGAATGGGATTTGGCTCAAAAATGGTTGTTACCGGTGATATAACTCAAATTGATTTACCAAGAGGAGTTAAATCAGGGCTTAAGCATGCTCAGGCTGTGCTTGCTGATACGCAAGGTATTGCGGTACTCAGTTTGAATGAAAGTGATGTAGTAAGACATGAGATAGTCGGCCGAATCATCCAGGCTTACGAACAATACGGTCAAGAGTAAGAACATCTATTAAGCCATTCATGAATGCTCAATAGATGTTGTATGGAGTTGAAAAAGATGATGTCGGTTAATAACAGGTTGCGTGAATTGTTTGTTCAGCCGGGTAGTATTCATGCCCGGCCATTAGTACGCAGGATAGTATTGCTTGTGCTGTTCTTTTCTCTCTATATGCTATCTTTGTCAACCGATTTTATTCCAGACAAAGTATCATTGCAAATTGGGCAAGTGAGTGATCGCGATGTAATTGCACCAAGGACAGTATCTTATGTAGATAGCGCAAAAACTAAGAAACTTGAAATGGAAGTAATGGCCAGTGTCGCCAATGTGTATGATCTGGATGTTGCTGTAATGGCTAAAGCCGAAGAGGATGTCAAAGCTGTTTTCCGGGTGGCGCAACTTATTCAGGCAGATAAGACTCAAACATCCAATGATCAAAAAATTCAGAGATTAACCCATGAGTTGCCCTTGAGTATGTCAAGCACAGTAGTAAACGGTCTTGCAAATTTAGATGAGGCCGGATTAGTAAAAACCGAGGATTATACTAAGTCGATACTACGCAAGTATCTGCAGCGTGGTATTCGGGATGATGATCTGGATATTGCCAGAAAACAGGTAGTACTGGAAGCAGAAGAATTGGGGTTGGGTAAAAATGCCGAAGCCGTAGTGGCTGGTATTACGCAAACATTGATTCGGCCGAATTTTATCCTAAATGTTCGCGAAACAGACAAACGTAAACAGTCAGCTCTGGCCAATATTGAATCTGTTCGGGAAACTGTCAAGAAAGGCCAGGTATTGGTAAGGCGTGGCGATGTAGTAACAGGCGAACAGATTCATGTAATGGAAGAGCTGGGGCTATACGCCGGCAATGTGAGTGAAGTACGGATTTTTGGACTTGCTATTTATGTGCTGCTAATAATGGGTATTTCGTTAGGTTATCTATATAACTTTGCTTTTCGTGTGTATGAAAATGACATGCATTTACTTTTATTGGGATTAATCATTCTAGTTACCATGCTGATTGGCAAGATGGCTCATTATTATTCCGATTTTGCCGCACCGGTTGCGGCTGGGGCCTTATTAACTGCGATTCTTATCGATAGTCGGGTAGGGCTTGTTATTAGTGTTATCATGGCAATGTTCTTTGGTGTGATTGTTGACCATGATTTAAGAGCTGTGGCTGCTGCACTTGTTGGTGGTATGGCCGGGGTATACAGTGTGACTAAGATGGCTCATGGTTATAGCCTGATCAAGGCCGGCGTTTCAATTGCTGCGATAAATTTCCTTGTGATTGGTTCTACGGGGCTTATCCAGCAGCTTGACGGGACAGTAGTCTTGGTACAATGTCTGTTTGGTGCCATTAGCGGCATTGCCTCAGCTGTAATTACTACCGGGCTTTTACCATATCTTGAACATGCTTTCAATATTACAACACCAATTAAGCTGCTCGATCTGGCAAAGCCTAACCATCCCCTATTGCAACGCCTGCTTTTAGATGCACCGGGAACCTACCACCACAGTGTTCTTGTTGGCAACCTTGCTGAAACGGCTGCCGTTACGGTAGGAGCAGATCCGGTGGTTGTACGGGTAGGTGCTTATTACCATGATATCGGTAAAATCAAAAGACCATATTTTTTTATCGAGAATCAGGCAGGCTGCGAAAACCCGCATGACAAAATTGCGCCCTCGCTTAGTACCCTAATTGTCACCTCTCATATTAAAGATGGACTTGATTTGTGCCGGGATTACAAATTGCCTCAAGTAATAACAGATATTATCGAGCAGCATCATGGAACTACATTGGTTTCCTATTTTTATAAGCGGGCTACTGAGAATGAACATGGTGAATGTATGATTGAAGACGATTTTCGCTATGAGGGCCCGTCACCCCAGACCAAAGAGGCCGCGCTTGTTATGTTGGCGGATGCCTGTGAAGCAGCTGTACGGTCAATTAGTAAACCTAATGTTAACCGTATTGAGGCGACTGTTCGCAAAATGATCAGGGAGAGGCTGCAAGATGGCCAGTTGGATGATTGTAACCTTACTTTAAGAGATCTTAAAGTAATTGGTGATGTGTATATCAGACTATTGTCAAGCATGTTTCACACTCGTATTGAGTACCCTGAAGCTTTAAAAGAGCTTGAAAGGAGAAAAGCCAAGAATGGAAATAATAATAAACAACCTGCAGGAAAAGATGACATTAACACCAGCAATGGAACAAATGTTGATGCAGGTGCTAAATAAAGCGGCTGAGGTTTATGGACTAGAACCACAGTCAGAGGTCAGTGTCGTGTTGGCAGATGATGATTATATCCGTCAGCTTAATCGTCAGTATCGCGGTAAAGATATGCCTACTGACGTATTATCGTTTGCTATGAATGAGCATTGTTCCGGCGATCATGAACCAGAGATTACTGAAGCTCCGGACGATATTGAAATTTTGCTTGGCGATATAATAATCTCACTTGACACTACCGCGCGTCAGGCAGCAGAGTTTGGTCATAGTATGGAACGCGAACTGGCTTACTTGACTGTTCACGGTATGCTGCACCTTTTGGGTTATGACCATGAGGTGCAGGAAGAGCGCCTTGAGATGCGGCAAGAAGAAGAATATGTTTTATCGCTCCTGGGTATTACCCGGGATCTGTAACAGTCAGTTATGCGTGTATTAGCTGCTTTTAAATATGCAATGGCTGGTATTGTCTACTGTGTTCGCCGGGAGCGGAATATACAAATTCATTTGACTGCAGCCCTTGTGGCTATCGGGATGGCTTGGCGGTTTGAGCTTAGCGCTCTTGAACAAGCCATTTTATTTTTGACGATTGCGGGCGTTATTACAGCAGAAATATTTAACACCGCTATTGAAACCATTGTCGATAAGGTTTCGCCTGATTTTCATCCCTTGGCTAAAGTGGCTAAAGACGTTGCTGCCGGTGCGGTATTAGTGCAGGCGATAACCTCACTAGGTATTGGGTATGTTTTATTTTGGGACAAACTGTTTAAATAGGTGGGAATGTGATGGATGAGCTGGTTAATGCTGCTGTTAAGGCGAGGGAACAGGCCTATGCGCCTTATTCCAGGTTTAAGGTAGGGGCAGCAGTACTGGGGAAAAGCGGTCGAATTTACACTGGTTGCAATATTGAAAATGCGTCATATGGCTTATCAAACTGTGCTGAACGCAC
>JAQSXM010000171.1 GCA_029256645.1 Sporomusa sp.
GGCGACTGTCTCAATAGTTCCCAGCCCAAAATGCCCCATAGTTTCTTTTATGGTGGTGATATCTTCACATATAGTTGATTTAGCGGCACCGAACAGCTCGCTGAACTGACTAAGTGAGAATAAATGACGGGGTCTGTCTGCAATAAGCTTAGTCAATGCAGATACCCGCTCCATTTTCCGTACTTTATCCATGCTTACTTCCTCCACAATCAGGGAAATACCGAATATTTTCTCCTAAATATATTTTTTTATTCACATTCTCTATAGATGCAGCAATTCCTGCCGGTTGTAAAAAATTTGTAACAAAAACAAAAAACGCGGATTATCCGCGTTCTGTCAGAGGCTCTGCATAAAGCAGCTTCGTACTAATTCCAAATCACTGGGTTTGTCCACATCAATGCCAAGCTCGGCATATTGGGATTGAATAACCGCTCCTTTGATTCCCAAAATTTCACCGGCCCGTTTCTCTACCTGCTTAAGCCTAAGTGTTCCCAAAATAAACTGCACAACAAAAGTCCAGCCTAACAGGCAGCATAATTTAAAAGGATTTTTACGATTGGCAATAATCTGTTCGGCCACAGTCATACATTGTGTCACGATCTTGGGGTCTACAAGAAAAATGTTACCACCGGTAAAAGTCCCTTCCTTCAAACGCACAAAAGTACGCCTATTCCCAGGAAAACGGCGCTCATGATCGCGGCGGGTAACGATGGGATAATATAACTCAGCATTTACGCCGGCACACTGTGATAAGAAATCCTCTATAGCAGCCGGCGTTAATAGTGGAATATCTGCCGTTACCACCAGGGTCAGTTTTTCATGTCCTAATGCCTTCATCCCTAAGCTGATGGTTTCGATAATAGTCTGACCGCCAGCCACAATGACTGCTTTTTCCGGAAAAGAACATTTGGCCAGTTCCTGAACCGGACCGGCAATAAAAATGCGGGATACTTGTGAACTGGCCGCAAGAGCTCCGGCCACAAGTTCAATCATTGGTTTGCCGGCAATATCAATCATCGCCTCATAG
Organism: Sporomusa sp.; assembly: GCA_029256645.1. Next base: position 1,028 of record JAQSXM010000171.1, read on the forward strand.
GGCTGAGATGTATAGCGGTTTAGGTGCTCACTGTTTTCGCCACCAGCTAGGATTATAGCATCATACATTGTATAGTACACTCCTTCGAGATGTTAAGTCTGACGGCGTTCGTTCAAATCCTGGAGTAGTGTTTGCTCCGAGTTCTCCATATGTTCGCGGGCAAGTTGCTGCGCCAAGTCGGTATCACGGCTGGCGATCGCTTCGACCAGTCGCCGGTGTTCTTCCACTGATTTTTGCATCCGCCCCGGATATTGGATCGAGATTGACCGGAAACGGGTAAATTGTTCTCTAAGATTATTAATAATGCCTACTAAGCGATCATTACGGCTTGCCCGATACAAAATGTCATGAAACTGGCTGTCAGATTCAACGATTTTATCGGCATCGTCCTCTTCGATTAACTCACCAATCTCAACCAGCAGTCGTTCAAGCTGCTCCAGCTCATCCTCGGTAATGCGTTCGACAGCAAGCCCGGCTGCCAAAACATCGAGAGCTGTCCGGATTTCAAATACTTCATTAATATCTTTTATTGACAGATCCGCCACATAGGTTCCCCGGCGGGGAATCATAACAACAAAGCCTTCCAGTTCAAGCTTCCGGATGGCCTCACGCACAGGCGTCCGACTAACCCCCAGCTCTTCAGCCAGTTGGATTTCCATCAGTCGCTCACCTGGCTTTAAAATGCCATTCACTATCGCTTCTCTTAGCGTTTCAGCTACTACTTCCCGCAGTGGTTTATAGCTGTCTAATTTAATCGGTACTAATCGCCTCTCCACAATCACTCCACCTTTGATACTGTTTTTGCCACAAATACTTCCGGCACACCACGAGCCTTTAACTGCTCGGCAATCCTCTCAGCCTGCGCCCCGCAGTCTGAAAGACCGAATACTGTCGGTCCACTGCCTGACATTAACGCTGCCATGGCCCCGTATTCCATCATATATTTTTTTATTTTAGCAATTTCGGGATACACCGGAATTGTGACGCTTTCAAGAACATTCCCCAAATGGTCAGCAACACCAGCCAGATTTTCTTCAGTAAGACACTCACACATTGCGGCAATATCCGGCCTGACACTAACTTCATTGGCCTTAAACTGACCGTATACCCAGGCTGTTGGTACTTCAACAGCCGGTTTAGCTAATATTACATAGCAGGCCGGTAGCGGCGGCAATGGTGCTAGTATCTCGCCCCGTCCAGTGGCTAACATTGTGCCGTTATATAAGCAAAACGGTACATCTGAACCCAACTTAGCCGCTAACTTGCTAAGCTCGTCCAAACTGAGATTAAGCTCCCATAGCTGATTAAGCCCTTTTAGCACAGCGGCAGCATCCGCACTGCCGCCAGCCAGTCCTGCTGCCAGCGGGATCTGCTTTTCCAAGTGAATGAGTACGCCTTGCCCGGTTTTTGAGTATTCCTTGAGCAGGGTCGCGGCGCGATAAGCCAGGTTATTGGAGTCTGCAGCTAAACCAGGAATATTGACGCTAAGATCAATACCTGCCGGCTGGCTAGTTAATGCTATTGTATCAGCAAGACTAACGGCCTGCATAATCATAGCCACTTCGTGGTAGCCGTCAGAGCGTTTATGGCGCACATCAAGCGCCAGATTGATTTTAGCATAGGCTTTAATTGTCAACATGTCCAATACCCTACGCGCTTAATTGCTTTAAAGCTATCGCCTCTTGTGAAGTCAGGACCTGGTCAATCTCCAGCAATATGAGCAAACGGTCTTCAAGTTTACCCACACCGTGAATATACTTGGCATCAAGAATAAATGTCGGGGGAGGCGGCTCCACGCTTACTGCCGCTAGTCTGACCACCTCGGTAACAGAATCAACAATAATGCCCACAGTTTGGCCAGCCACCTCTACAATGATGATCCGGCTGTCATCATTATAATTGGAAACTTCTAGCTGAAAACGTTTCCTAAGGTCAACCACGGGAATGATCCGTCCGCGTAAGTTTATAATTCCTTCCATAAATGCGGGCGTCTGCGGCAGCTTAGTTATGGGAACCAGGCGATTTATCTCCTGAACCTTAGTAATAGGTAATCCATATTCTTCTCGAGCCAGCCGGAAAACTACCAGTTGCAGTTCCTGATCAACAATTAGACTACTTGTCTCCATCCCGGAACACCTCCACATACATCTTACAGTATTATATTCTACCTGCTCATGTATTTGCCTGCAACTGCCAGTTTTCCATTCGAGATTTTTTTCATTATCCTTCGGCACGTACCCCTGCAACTACCAGTTCCTGATATTCTGATTTATGGCTATGGCTGGCAGCCTCAGTTTTATAAAAACCTGTTATGGTTTCAAGAACTACCCCATACTGTTCATAAAACACCGCAATTAAATCGTCACTTTCTGCATGAGCTAAAGCAGTTTCCACAGCCTCACGCTCATCACGGATTGTTGTGATACACTCAGGATTAAAACCTGCTTCCAACGCGCCCTGTACAAGCAGCGCGGCAGTCTCACCAGGCTGGCGCCCACGCAGGTCAGCGTCTTCCTTGATATAAATAATATCAAATCCTTGACCGGCTTCCCTGCCAAAACGCATGATTACATCATCACGCCGATCACCTGGTGCAGCAATAACGCCGATAAGGCGCTTAGGATTAAGGTGGCGAAGCGTACTCACAAGGGCCTGACAGCCAGCTGGATTGTGAGCATAATCAACACAAACCCGGAAGGTGCCAACATTCATTAACATCAGCCGTCCTGGGTTTTCACAGAAACTGACCAAACCTTTACGGATTTCTGCAGGATAAATCCCTTGACACCAGCAAGCAGCAGTGGCAATAACCGCATTCTGAATATTATGCCCGGCATAGCCTTGCAGTGTCAACGGGATATCTGTGATATTAATGACAGGTTGCTCATTTTGGCCGTTGGCGATATAGATAACACCATTTTTAACAAAACAGGCCTTACCGCCTTCACCCAGGTGGCGACGAACAATAATATTATCAGGTTTTGCACTAAAGTACACAATTTCCGCTTTAACTCGTGATCTAAGAGTCACGATCCGAAGATCGTCAGCGTTAAGAAGCGCCGTACCATCCGGGCGTACGGTTTCGATAACCAATGATTTTATATACGCTAAATCGTCGAGATCTTCAATACCGTCCTGCCCAATGTGGTCTTCTGTAATATTAGTAATAACCCCAACATCGGCCACATCATAACCTAATCCGCCACGGATGATTCCTCCCCGCGCTACTTCAAGCACGGCGACCTCGACAGTGGGATCAGCCAATACCATGGCAGTGCTGACCGGTCCTGTGGTATCCCCACAGGCGATACACTCCTGATCCACATAAATGCCGCCAGATGTAGTCATTCCTGTTCTATGGCCAGCTTGACGAAAGATATGGGAAATCAGTCTGGTTACTGTTGTTTTTCCATTTGTACCAGTAACCGCTATGATGGGTATCCGTCCATCAGTACCTGCAGGAAACAAATAGTCGACAACAGCGGCACCAACATCGCGAGGCCTTCCGGCACTTGGATACTGGTGCATCCTTAGACCGGGAGCAGCATTAATCTCAATTATGGCACCATTACCATTATTCATCGGCTGAGTGATATCAGTGATTACAAGGTCAACCCCGGCTACATCAAGATCAACAAGCCGGACTGCCCGTTCCACTAACCGCACAGTATCCGGGTGGATAGCATCCGTAACATCGACAGCAGTAGCACCAGCACTCAGATTTGCGTTATCACGGATAAAAATATGCTGCCCCGCTTTTGGTACAGACTCAGCCGTTAGGTTTTGTCTGGATAACGTAGCTGCAGCAGCAGCGTCCAGTTCCAAGCGGGTTAACGCCCGGCTATGGCCTAAGCCACGCGCCGGATCCAGGTTCACGATATCCGCAAGTTCGGCAATTGTATGAATACCATCGCCCACCACATGAGCCGGTATCCGCTCAGCACCTGCGACCAATTTGCCATCAACAAGACATAACCGGTATTGACGACCGATTATATATTCTTCTACCAAGATACGTTCATCAAACTGGCTTGCGAGCATAACGGCCTGTTCAATCTCACTTTCGTCCAGAATATTGAGAGTTACACCATTACCATGGTTGCCGCCAGCCGGTTTAATGACAACCGGTCTGTCAATAGCAGCAAATGCCTCCAGGGCTTCAGCCATATTCGAAACAATATACCCGCAGGGTACCGGAATAGCATTTTGGCGCAGAAGTTTATTAGTGAGATATTTATCACCAACTAAGTCAACAGCCACCGAGCTTGTCCGACCTGTAACAGTGGCCCAAACCCGCTGTTGCCTATTGCCATAACCCATGATGAGGAAATTATTATCATAATCCGGGCGCAATACAGGAATCCCTCTCCGCCGGGCCGCTGCATAAATCGCCTCAGTGCTTGGTCCAAGTTTAGCGTCTTCGCCAACCCTTTTAAGCTGAGACACCAGCTCCGGCACATCGAACGCCCGGCCATTTAACACTGCAGTAAGCAGGCAGTGTGTACCTTCTATGGCTGCCAGTCCGACTGGACCTGACTTACAGCCAATAATAACCTGGTAAACGCCCATCCGGCCCGCTCCCCTGGTCTTGCCAAAGGCTGACATATATTCGTTACCTGCCAGCGTTTGCAGCTCCAGGGCAACATGTTCAAAAATATGCGCTAAATAGGTTCCTTCCTGTAAGCGTTCAGCAAAGCCGCCAGGATATCCCCGCGAGCATGAGTGCTGCTGCAGCCCAGGCAGTAAGGCCAGCAAACGAACCACAAAGCCATCAATAGCATTACTGGCAATATCCTCATAAGCCCCAATATCAAGCAATGCTTTGACTATAGGCCTGTAGCTATACACATTGGGCCCGGCAATGAAGCGTGAATATAATAATTCCATGACTAATCCCCCTCAAACCTAGTTTATAGCAAGTTGAATAGGCAATCGTAGGTTTAAATCAAAACCATAGCCTGCCGGCAAAATATGCAGCAAGACATTGGATATGGCCAAAGGCTGGTTCTGATTGGACTCTGATATATTTGAGTAAATAATATTTTTGCCGTCAATAATTGTCACCGTTTGTGAACCCACTATTTCACAAACCCGGTCAGGCCCCACAATAAGTGCAGTATCTTCATCAATCCCAATACCCATCACATGAGGGTTTTGCGCAACCGAGGACAGCAAGCGATTAATACGCCCCCGCTGAGCAAAATGCTGATCAACAACTGCCTCACTCAAAAAACCCATACCATGGGCCATACTGAGCGAAGACTTTTTCGGGGAGTCATTGGAGTGTCCACCAACAATCATGGTTTCGCTCATGACGGCTGCCCCGGCGCTTGTCCCTGCCACAACAGCACCCTGACTAAAGGCAGCACGAATGGCGGCGTCAACTGCCGAGCCGCCTAAAATACTTGTAAGCCGCAGTTGGTCGCCGCCAGTGAAGAATATGCCAGTGGCCTTCTTTATTATCTCGGCCTGCTGGGGTTGATTAGCCGTTTCCCTGTTGGCAATAGCCATAATATTTACTACAGCCGCGCCCATTAAAGTAAATATATCTTTATATTCACTGCCAACAATGCGCGGCTCGTCAGTAGCTGTAGCTATTATTACGATAAGACTGCCCCGCCCACCAGCCATGTCCACAAATTTGCGCAGAATAACACGTTCGCCGGTTTTATCTTCGTGACCGCCGATGATAAGCAAGCTGCCAGGTGTTTTGCGTTTGTTGTCTGCTGTTTTGTCACTCATTTTGTTAAATATCTCCTGTTTTAGCCTTTACTCCTATTTTTACCAAAAATGTCGGCTCTTTATACCCTTAGCTACGCTAACCAAACGCACAGTTTCTGAATATAATGAAGCAGAGAAATTGGGAAACGGAGGTTATGCCAGCGTGAATGTAAGAATGATATATCTCCCGGAATCACTAAAAACTATCAAACTAGCGGAAGATGAACGCTACATTAGCTACTGCCAGAATCAGTCTGCTGAAATTAGCGAGGTAACGCCAGCTCCTCGAATTGACAGAGTAAGCACGTCGCTGACTAGAGCAAATATCCTGCTTGTCAAATCCCAGCGTCAGCTAACTTTATTTGACGGCAATAGTCCTACGCGGCAGTATCCTGTCGCAATCGGCAAGCCATCAACACCCACCCCGCTCGGCAATTACGCAATTGCCACCAAGATCATAAATCCTGGCGGCATTTTAGGAACGCGTTGGATGGGTCTTAATTTTGATGCGTACGGTGTTCATGGCACAAGGTAGAAGAACATGATAAAATTACTCAGTTTTACAAGAAAAGCCGCCTACTAAGATAGACGGCTTTTAAAATCACTTCATTAATATATAGAGCGCAGCACCGGCAAATAAATTACGCTGCCATGTTAATCTAGTTTTCTCCGCTTTGGCCTCTTGCTCGTATGCCTGCAAGGATTTGTTGGCCCTCTCTAATGAGAGATTCGCTTGATCTAAGTCTATCCTGGCTAGAGTCAAATCGTTTCTCCATGTCTCCAATTGTTTTTGCAGCTCCAGCAATTTCAGTTGCGAGTTTTCCAGTTTCAACCGCACTTGTGTTGAGTCCGTTTTCGACTGTTGTAACTCGGCCTTTAGCTGAACTATTTCCTCGTTGAGCATCAGAAATATTTGATCCAATCTGTTCAACTCTTGCTCTGTTGTCAGATAAGCCGCCGAACAGGTAGTAACCGGCGCAACAAACAATAAACAGGCCAACAGTAATATAGATATGCTTTTTGTCAATGTTAATCGCCCCCT
>JAQSXM010000172.1 GCA_029256645.1 Sporomusa sp.
GCTGTTGTTAAACTCAACCAGAATCCTCCGCTTGGTGGGCATAGGCCGGCAGTAGATCCTATGATGGAATCAGTTGCCCGTATTTTTGGCAGTAAGGCAGTTGGTGTTATTCTGACCGGCATGGGGCATGACGGTGCTAAAGGAATCCAGGCAATTAAGCGTCATAATGGTCAGACCATTGCTGAAGACCAATCAACGGCAGTGGTGTTTGGAATGCCGAAATCTGCGATTGAAATGGGCGTGGTTGATAAAATAACGCCTATCACTGGTGTAACCGCTGAAATACTTAAAGCTCTAATCAAGTAATTAACATAAATGAAATACGGGGGTGTAATAGATGGACATTAGTCAATATATGGGGATGTTTTTAGAAGAGTCGCGCGAGCACCTGCAGACACTTAATAATTGTCTGCTTGATCTTGAAAACGATCCAGGAAGTTTGGCGGTGCTTGATGAAATATTCAGAAGCGCTCATACCATAAAAGGCATGTCTGCGACTATGGGATTCACTACAATTGCTGAACTTACCCACGAGATGGAAAATGTTCTTGATTTACTGCGTAAAGGAACTGTACCGGCAAATGATGATATTACTGACACCTTATTCAAATGCGTAGATACATTAGAACAGTTGGTGGAGAATGTTGCTTCAAATTCAGATAATCCGATTGAAATTAAGCCTCTTATTTCCAAACTAACAGCTATAGCCAGAGGCGATTTTTCTGTAGCACCTAAAAGCCAGACAGTTCAACCTGTAATAGATTTATCAGAGCAGGAAGTATCTTTAGCGGTGCCTATAAAACTGGATGATACAGAAAGTAATGTTGTTAAGGCAGCAAAAAAGCAAGGTATGGAGTGTTATGAAGTTCATGTAAACCTGAGGGAAGGATGCCTGCTTAAATCTGCCAGAGCCTATATGGTTATGAATGCTTTAGAGGAACTCGGTGAAGTCATTAAAAGTATACCTGCTGTTGATGACCTGGAGAAAGAAAACTTCGATTATAGTTTTCAGGTTGTCATTGTGACTGGAGTTGATTCTGATAGAATTGAAAATGCGGTCACAAGTATTTCTGAGGTTGAGAACGTTATAGTTGCTTCATCGGTAAATTTGGCCAATGTAGAAAAGGTATCACAAAACGTCAGCTCACAAGCGGCAAGCGTGCTAATTGACAACAGTAGCCCAAAATCTGTTAGAGATAAAGCTGAAAAAGTATCGGCAAATGAGTCTAATCTCCATTTAGCTGATAAAAAGCTTAAAAGTGGTCAATCCGTAAGGGTGGATATTGATAAGCTGGATAGTTTGCTTAATCTTGTTGGTGAGTTAGTTATTAATAAAACCAGGCTTGAGCAAATAGGTTTAACACACCGGCTTGCTGAACTTGTCGAGACTATTGAACAAATGGACAGGGTAACTACCGACTTGCAAGCAGTAGTTATGAAAGTCCGGATGGTCCCGGTTGGTCAAGTGTTTAACCGTTTTCCGCGGATGGTTCGTGATTTGTCGCGTGAACTGAATAAAGAAGTTAACCTCATAATTCAAGGTGAAGAAACCGAGCTAGATCGTACGGTTATTGATGAAATCGGCGATCCATTAGTACATCTGTTAAGGAATTCTATTGATCATGGTATTGAGCAACCGTCTGAGCGACAGGCTAAAGGTAAAAACCCTGTCGGAGAAATTCGTCTGATTGCCCGTCATGAAGGTAATAACGTCATTATTATGGTTGAAGATGATGGTAAAGGCATTAATGCTGATATTATAAAACAAAAAGCACTGGAAAAAGGCCTTATCACTCAAGCTGAAGCAGATAAAATGGAACAGACAGAAGCAATCCGGCTAGTATTTTTACCTGGCTTCTCCACTGCAGACACCGTTACTGATGTTTCAGGACGTGGTGTAGGGATGGATGCCGTTAAAACTAAGATCGAATCATTAGGCGGCATGGTAGATGTTGAGACAAAAATTAATGAAGGCAGTAAGTTCAAAATTCGCCTGCCGTTGACACTGGCAATAATTCAGGCTTTGCTAGTCAAAGTTTGTGATGAAATTTATGCTATTCCACTCGGTTCTATTGACAGTACGATTAATATCACGCCAGAAAATATAAAAACTATTCAAAATCAAGAGGTTATCCTGCTTAGAGGGCAAATTATTCCTATAGTACGATTGGCGAATGTCCTTCATTCCCCTGATACCTGTGCTCATAATCAGGATGAATTATTTGTAGTAATTGTCCATATGGGAGAGCATCGTGCTGGGATTATTGTTGATACACTCATTGGGCAACAAGAGATAGTAATCAAATCTATGGGGAAATTGCTGGCTGGCATTAAAGTTATCGCTGGCGCTACAATTTTAGGTAATGGTCAAGTAGCGCTTATCCTGGATGTTGGTGCTTTAAAGCAATAAGCAGGAGGGAGAAAAATATGTCTGAAGTAACGTTTTCCGGCAATGAAGTTCAATTGGTTGTATTTAAACTGGGACGCGAAGAGTATGGCGTCAGTATCCTGCAAGTCCAGGAAATTAAACGAATGACGGATATTACCCGGGTACCTCATTCACCCGATTATATTAAAGGTGTAATGAATCTACGCGGCAGTGTACTGCCGGTTATCGATTTAAAGAAAAGGCTAAATTTACCTCCTCAGGAATACACCGATGATACGCGCATTATTATCGTAAAAGTCGAGGATATAATTATTGGTATGATTGTCGATGCAGTATCAGAAGTAACGACAATTGATCAAATGGGTATTGAAGCGCCACAAGCAGTGGTAGGAGGTATTGCTGCTGATTACTTAAGCGGCGTGGGTAAAATGGAAAACCGGCTATTAATATTGCTTAATGCTGAGGCAATTATTGGGATAGGCCAGGAAGTCAAAGCTGGCTAATATTTAGTTACTGATGTTTAAAGGGGTGGAGAGATTTGTCAGAAGATATATTGAAACTTTCACCATTGCAATTAGATGCACTGCGGGAGATTGGCAATGTTGGAGCCGGCAATGCAGCAACAGCCTTATCCCAACTCATTAATCAAAAAATTGATATGACTGTACCTGAGGTATCAATTTTGCCTCTAGGTGAAGTACCAGAGGTGGTGGGTGGCCCTGATGCAATGGTTGCCGGTGTCTATCTTAGAGTCTTTGGCCCGGCGCCTGGCAGTATTCTATTTCTCCTTCCCCGCGATAGTGCTTTTTATCTGGTTGATATGTTAATGGGTCGCAATCAAGGCGAAACTCAGCTTCTTAACTCCATGGATGAATCGGCTTTAATGGAAATCGGTAATATATTGGCAGGCGCGTATTTGAATGCTTTATCCTATTTTACCAAGTTAACATTATTACCATCGATTCCAGCATTGGCCATTGATATGGCTGGTGCCATCTTAAGCGTTATTTTGATTCAGTTAGGACAAATGGGTGACCACGCACTAGTAATAGAGACCGAATTTACTACTGATAATGACGGCGTTAAAGGCCACTTTTTCCTTATTCCTGACCCTGGTTCCTTAAGTACAATCTTGACGGCAATTGGGGTGAAGGAATAATGGCTGAACTAATAAAAGTTGGTATGGCTGATTACAAGGTTGGGCGTAATCCCGACAGCTTAATCAGTTATGGATTGGGGTCATGTGTGGGGATTGCTTTATTTGATCCAGCTGCAAAAGTTGGTGGTTTGGCTCACATTATGTTGCCTGACAGTACACAAGCCCGTTCTGCTGATAACCTGGCGAAGTTTGCTGACACTGCGTTGCCTGTAATGCTTAATGAAATTATTAAAATGGGCGCGCTCAAATCACGGATTACAGCCAAAATTGCCGGTGGCTCACAGATGTTTACATTTACGAATACTACTGATATTATGAGGGTAGGTGAGCGTAATGCCGAAGCGGTACGTTCAGTACTTAAAAAGTTGGAGATTAGGGTAATTGCCGAAGATACTGGTGGCAACTATGGACGTACTGTCGAATTGAAGCTTGATACTGGAGTTTTTAGGGTTAAAACAATTGACAAAGGTGAAAAACAATTATAATTTTGGGGGAAGGGACTATGTCACTAAAGGTACGGATTGGCTTATATTTGGCGCTTATTGCTGGTATTTTAACTATATTAGTCGGTGCCATGAGTAGTGTTACGCCAGTTGTTATTTTATACCGGACATTAGTATCTGTAGTCCTTTTTGCGGTTTTAGGATATACATCGGCTCAATTTGCTGAGCGTTATTTCCGGGGTAAAATCAACGAAACAGTGCCTAAAGGTAACAATATTGATGTAGTAAGCCTTGATGAGCCACTAGCTTCTGAATTTAAACCCCTGAATCCTGAACATTTTGAAAACATAACACTAACGCAAAAGTAGGATGGAGAGGTAAGCGCTAATGCCAGGTAATGACGCTGAACAGAAGGCTGCCAACACACTCAAGCTTTGGCGGGACTATCATACTAACCGAAACCCGGAGATCAGGGAAAAGCTTATTGAAAACTATCTGCCTTTAGTTAAGCTGGTGGCGGGGCGGATTGCAGTTAGTCTTCCTCAGCATGTGGATAAGGATGATTTAATTAGTAACGGATTTTTTGGGCTTATGGAATCGATTGAACGTTTTGATCCTGACCGCGGGGTTAAATTCGAGACTTATGCAGTAGTACGCGTTAGGGGAGCTATTCTAGATTCTCTTAGAGCCCAAGACTGGATTCCTGCGACAATACGGCAAAAGGCCAGGCAATATGAACAAACTGTGGCTAAATTAGAGCATGTGCTCAGCCGCTCAGCAAACGACGAAGAAATTGCTAGTGCAATGAAGATTTCGATTAGTGAACTTTACACGCTTATCAATCATCTGAATACAAGCACCCTCATTCCATTAGAGGAGTTTGCAAGAACAGAGACGGCTTCACAACACACACCAAATCCTTCGCAACATCTTGAAGAAGAAGAAGTAAGGTTTTTGCTGGCTAGAAGTATAGATAAACTGCCGGAGAAAGAGCGTTTAGTAGTTAGTCTCTATTATTATGATGGACTAACTTTAAAAGAAATAAGCCTAATACTAAAATTATCTGAAGCGCGGATTTCGCAACTTCATACTAAAGCTATCTTCCGGTTGCGTGGCGCTCTATCAAGATTAAAGTCAAGTCTTTTGTAGTATATTGATATGGGGGGGTATATATGGGTTCAGATGAACGCTTTTTAGAGCTGGCAGAAGACAGCATCAGTTCACTTGACGGATATTTTAGTATTTCGGAAGATGACCAAGGTGTTCATTTATCTGTCTATTCCCCGCAAGGTGCAGGACAGTCGGTAAAAGTTCCGCAGATTATTGAGAATTTGGTGGAACGCGGGATTAGCAAATTAGACAATGCATTGCTTATACGTGTTGTGAAAGAGGCTTTAGGAACGCCTGTGAAGGTTGCCGATAAACCAGTTGAAGTAGAACCTGACATACAGATTCTGGTAGCTCGTGATAGAATGGAGGCTGCTCTACAAGTAAATCTGCCCAAAGGATGTCGTCCAGTACTCATTGACGATATTATGAATAAGATTAAGCCAACGGGAATAGTTTATGGTATTGATGCTGAGGCCATTGAATCAGCAATTGCTCGTCCAGGCAGTACAGTGGTGTGTGCCAAGGGGTTGCGGCCTATCGATGGTGTTAATGCCTATATTACCTATCATATTGACCTAGAGAATAAAGGGCGACCTGCTGAGCTTGACGATGGCCGGGTGGATTTTAAAAATCTTAATATGTTTACTACGGTTCTAAAAGATGAATTATTGGCTGAAAAAATACCCCCTACATCAGGCACTGCTGGTATGGATATCCTGGGGAATGAAGTTCCAGCTAAACCAGGAAGAGATATCCTATTGCCGATAGGAAAAAACGTGTATGCAGTAGATGGGCTGAAGGTACATGCGGGACAATCAGGTCAGCTTGTTGTTCTTAATAACAAAGTAAATGTAGTACCTGTTATTGAGGTTAAGGGTGATGTTGATTTATCTACAGGTAATATTGAATTTGTTGGCAATGTAATGATTCAAGGGTCGGTTCAAACCGGCTTTACTGTTAAGGCTGAAGGCAATGTAGATATTGCGGGCAATGTCAGTGGTGGTGTTGTAGAAGGGAAAAATGTCATTGTCCGGATGGGAGTCCAGGGGATGCACCGGGGGCATATAAAAGCAGCCGAGAATGTGATTGCAAAGTATATTGAGAATGCTAAAGTATACGCAGGAAAAGACGTTATTATTAGCGATGTTGTATTACATAGCCGGGTAAGTGCTGTCAAACGGGTAATTGTCGAAGAACGCCGCGGGCTGATTGTAGGTGGGCAGATTTCGGCAGGTGAGGAAATCAGAGCAAAAACTATCGGTACTGCCTCAGCGACTAATACCGATATTGAGGTCGGTGTAAACCCTCAAATGCGTGAAGAGTATCAAGAATTGCGAAAAGAAGTCAGAAAAATCGAATTTAATCTTGAACAAACCCAAAAGGCACTAAGCATACTAAAATCTATAAACCTGAATTCTTTGCCGCCGGAGAAGCGCGAAATGCTGCTCAAGCTCACTAAAGCTCAATTTCATTTAATTGGACAGATTGAAGCTATGCGTAATCGAGTTGCGGAAATCGAACTAGTGTTCGAAGAAATGCGTTACGGACGCATAAAAGTTTCTGATACTGTTTATCCAGGTGTAAAACTAGTCATAGGAACATTAGTAAAGCCAGTCAGAGATCCAATTAAATATGCCGCTTTTTTTGCTGAAGACGGCGAAATTAAAACAGGTTCTTATAAATAACGATAAATCTACCAATCAATTAAATTTATGATTGGGTGGCGATTGTAATGAGTATTAGATCAATTGATATGCAGGTGCTTATTCCGAGAGCAACAGAAGTTCAGAAGCATCAAAGTAATATAGTTCAACAAGGTGCATTACAACAGCAGCAGTTTGCCGAAGAGATGCAAAAAACGGCAGAAGTAAAGCAACATCAGGTTCAAGACATACTAAAAAGTCAGAACAGTAAAGTGAAGCGTGATGAGACAAAAGATAACCAATCTTCCAATAGCTATTCTCGTAAGGGCACTGCTTTGAATCAAGTAGAAACAGAGGAACAAGAGAATGCAGAGAACAATGTTATTGGTGAGGACCCTATCCTTGGCCATATTATTGATATAAAAACGTAACTGCGAGGTGCTATTTTTGCTTACTGGCGTTATTGTTTCAATGCTTGCCATGCTACTTTTAGCTTTTTTCCTGGTATATAAGAAAGAGATGATT
>JAQSXM010000173.1 GCA_029256645.1 Sporomusa sp.
TGGGGAAAGTACTTCATACTATGCTTACTCCTTTTCCTGTAGTATTTTAGCGATTGGCGAATGGACTTTTTTATCAGAATATATGATTTATTCAACAGTATGCTTGAATAAATCCTTCTTATATGCAAAATTCATCCATCTAGGCAAAGTTCAGCTATACCCTGGTTATCTAACCGGGGTTATTTTATTTGATCTAAAAAAATAGTTATTTTGGTGCTGGCTTGTTATTTACAGGCGCGTGCACCCGTAGTATAATTCTTAGTGTTAACCACTAGATAAAATAGTGGTTAACAAATAACGTGCTGGTTAACCATGGATTATACATGGAGTTGACAATGCCCGAGGATAAAGGCGGGGCAATCTGAAAGGAAGCCGACTTGATATGAGTGGTCGAGGATAAGGAAATATCTGATATAAAGAGGGATTAATATATGCATAAAAAGGTTACCTGGATAACCGAGGTCAGTCTGCTGGCCGCTTTTATAACAATAACCGGTACGTTTAAATTGCCTGGCCTAATACCAGGAACAGAATTTCAGTTATCAGCCCCGTTAGCTGTAGGTATTTGTGCGGTGTTTGGGTTTAGTAAATATATTCTGGCAGGGGTGCTATCAAGCACCGTAGGACTGATTCTTGGCACTCAGTCGTTATTAAATGTGTTTATCGCTATGGTATTCAGGGTTACTGTCGGCTTGATTCTAGTCATATTCGGACGATCCTGGCCGATGATTATTCTGGCTGGTCCGGTAGGTTCGGCGGTTGCCAGGCTGGCGCTGGGCGGGATTATTGGCAAAGCGGCAATACCGCTTATGCTGGCGGCTGTACCAGGCATGATTTATACAGCCCTGCTGGCTTGGCCTCTGACCGCCCTGCTGAGACGGGTGAAAGAACAGAAAGGTAAGGTCATACGTCATGTTGTACAGCGTTAGAATGCGGGCAGCGCAAGGTGGTGCGCATGAGCAGGGGGGGAAACACGTCTCGGGGGCTGAACGGCTGGTGGGGCGTGAATTGCTGACAGCTACAGTAACGGCAATGCTGGAACGTGCGCTGTCTCATAGCCGGGGAGCCGCAGACTTTACTAACCTTATTGTTGAGGCGGTTCCTGCCAGGGACATACAGGAAACTGTTTGCCTACCGGTAACAACTATAGCTGTCACCGATGTAATCGCTGGCCGGGCGGCGGCGCAAACGGAATTAATTAAGGCTGGTGTCGCGCCGGCTGCCGCAGTGGCAGGCCTGACGGCATTGGCTGGTATAAATGGTATGCGGGGTGCGATAATTGCTGATGCCCATACAGGGGCCAGACTAGATACAAGCGGTCAAAGCGGCATTCGCGTGTCGCGGATGGATATTGCTGATGAACAGGCCTATTTAGGTTGGCTAAAGAGCCAGGGGTACAACAATATCCATATTAGGGAAGCGATTGTTTTAGCCTCCAAGGTTATGGCCGCACCCGGGATGGTTGCTGAGTTATGCTGGTCAGATGATCCTGAATATACGGCAGGATATGTTGCTACACCTGCAGGGTACACCCGGTTTACCTACCTGAAACCATATGGCAGTGAGATCGGCGGCCGGATTTTCTTTGTAAAGGAAAACACCAATGTGGATCAATTAATAAAGTACTTGCAGTATCAGCCGGTACTTATCAAAGTCCCGGCAGAGGAGGTTAGTGCAGATGCAGTTTCTCGCTGATTATTTAGCGCAGGTGAAAGCGGATGATCTATATCGTCAGACTGTAGCCTACAACCCGGTTAGTCCTGCCCACGTTCAACTGAACGGGCAGACTTGTCTACTGCTTGCTTCCAATAACTATCTGGGATTAACACACAACCCGGCAGTGCAGCAGGCTGCTGTTGACGCAATCTGGCTGTATGGCACAGGGGCAGGCGGCGCCAGGCTTACAACCGGGACGTTTCCACTAGTTGAGCAGCTAGAACGGGAGTTAGCCGCATTTAAAGAGACAGAAGCCGCTTTGGTCTTTAATACCGGTTATATGGCTAATATTGGTGTTATTAGTGCCCTGGCAGGCCCGAATGATGTTATTTTCAGTGATGAACTCAATCATGCCAGTATTATTGACGGCTGCCGGTTGTCGCGGGCAGCGGTTGTTGTGTACCGGCATGCAGACATGGAACACTTACATAGCTTGCTAAAAGCGACAGTATGCCACGGTAAGAGACTGATAATTAGCGATGGCGTTTTCAGCATGGATGGCGACATCGCGCCGCTGACTACAATTGTCCAATTGGCGCAGCAATATAATGCCATTATTATTGTTGACGATGCCCATGCAACCGGGGTAATTGGCCCAGGTGGCAAAGGAACAGCTGCTCATTTTGGTATAGCAGATAAAGTGCAGGTACAAATCGGCACTCTGAGCAAGGCACTTGGTGCTGAAGGCGGTTTTGTTGCCGGCTCCAGGGAATTGATTGACTACCTGAAAAATAAAGCACGCAGCTTCATCTTTTCAACGGCATTAGCGCCTGGAACCATAGCTGCAGCGCGGGCGGCGCTGAGGGAACTGTCGGTCAGACCGGAATTGGTCACTAAGTTAAACGAAAATGCACTGTATGTCAGAGACTTGTTACAGTCGGCAAATATACCGGTGCCTGGCGGAATAACCCCAATAATCCCGGTCATGGTAGAATCGGCCGACACGGCCGTCAGGCTGACCGCTGAGCTCAGGCAACAAGGTATTATTCTTACTGCTATCAGACCACCAACAGTACCTGTAGGCACAAGCCGGCTGCGAATGACGGTGACTGCTGTACACGAGCGTGAAGAATTGGCTGCTGCTGTTGACGCCATTAGCCGGGCGGTTAAGCCGCTCAGGAAGACGTGAGGTAAAAAATGCAAACAGGCTTATTCATTACGGCAACAGATACCGAGGTTGGGAAAACATTTATCAGCGGGGCCATTGCCGCTGCGTTAAAAGGGCGTGGTATTAACGTCGGAATCGTCAAACCGGTAGCTTCGGGCGGTATCATCGACATAACCGGTAATTTGGTGTCTGAGGATGCCACCTTTTTAATGGCAGCTGCCGGAATAGGCGAAGAACGGCGGATGCAGGTCAATCCTGTCTGCCTGGCGCCGGCATTAACCCCGGCAGTAGCAGCCACCGAAAGTGGTGTGAAAATTGATGTGGAAAAGCTTATTGAAATTTCCCGGGCAATGTTTGCCAGAGCCGCAGCCACCCTGGTTGAGGGGGTGGGCGGTATTACTGCACCTATTTGGCAAGACTACCTTGTTGCTGATATGATGCTTGAACTTAAGCTGCCGGGGCTTCTTGTTACCAGGCCCAACCTGGGTACTATTAATCATACTGTGCTTACTGCTGAATATGCCTGTCGCCGGGGGATAAAGCTTGCCGGAATTATTATCAACCGCTGGGATGAAGAGCAGGTTACTGTGCTGGAACGCAGCAACCTGGCCTATATTGAACGCCTGACCGGCTTGCCTATATTAGGCAAATTCCCTTCGGTACCAGCGGTTGGGTTAGACCAGGCAGCAATGGCCCGCCTGGGCGAATTGGCCGAACAGCATCTGGCGATTGACCATTTAATAAACCTGATGACAGGAGGGGTTAGCCATGCATGAAGCAGAACTGAAAGATAAACAATATGTCTGGCATCCCTTTACGCAGATGCAGGATTGGGTGTCAAGACCGCAGCAGGTGATTGCCGCTGCTAAAGGAATCAAGCTTATTGATACTGACGGCAATGAGTTTTTTGATGGCGTATCATCATTATGGGTCAATATTCACGGTCACCGCAAAGCTGAAATTGATGAGGCCATTATCGAGCAGCTTGGCAAAGTGTCCCATACAACTATGCTGGGGTTAGCCAACATTCCGGCTTCAGAACTGGCTGAGCAGCTAGTTGGAATAGCTCCGCCAGGGTTAAACAAGGTATTCTATTCAGATGACGGTTCAACAGCTGTTGAAGTTGCTCTGAAAATGGCGTTTCAGTACTGGCAGCATCTGGGCAAGCCGAATAAGCAAAAGTTCATCTCGCTTGAGCAGGCCTATCATGGCGATACTGTGGGCACTGTAAGTGTTGGCGGCATTGATCTGTTTCATAGGGTATTCAAACCGCTTTTGTTTACACCGGTACATATTCCGGCGCCGTCCTGTTATCACTGCCAGCTTGCCGTAGATCCGGCTGTTTGTGGGATGAAATGTGCAGCGGTATTGGAGCAGGTACTAGTCGAGCATCATGAGCAGGTTGCCGGCCTGATTATTGAACCGTTGGTGCAGGCAGCAGCAGGCATGCTTATGTCGCCGCCCGGCTATCTGGCTAAAGTGCGCGAGCTCACCCGGAAATATGACATTTTGCTTATCGCCGATGAAGTGGCGACAGGTTTTGGCAGAACCGGAAAAATGTTTGCCTGCGAGCATGAAGCGGTACAGCCGGATATGATGACACTGTCCAAAGGCATAACCGGTGGCTATATGCCCCTGGCAGCAACACTAACTACCGATGAAGTCTATAATGCTTTTTTAGGCGATTATACGGCTAAGAAAACGTTTTATCATGGTCATTCCTACACTGGCAACCCATTGGCCTGTGCCGCCGCTCTGGCTAATCTGAAAATATTCCGGGAAGAAAACATTATTGAAGGCCTTAGCCCTAAGATCGCTGCTGCAGCGGCTAGTTTAGCAGAGATCGCGAACCTTGAGCATGTGGGCGATGTCCGCCAATGCGGCCTGATTGTTGGTATTGAATTGATGCAGGATAAAAGCCGGAAAATTCCTTACCCATGGGAACTGGCCGCCGGTGCCGGTGTGTGTCTGCAGGCCCGTAAGTATGGACTAATTATTCGCCCGATCGGTGATGTTGTTATTTTTATGCCGCCACTATCCAGTACTGTGACTGAGATTAAAACAATGCTGGATATTATTAAACGCTCGATCAATGAGGTTACGGCAGCAGGATGGTCTGGCGGTGGTCTTCAGCCAACTGATTTGTAAGTGAACTATATATGACAACGCTCCACCGCTGGCGCTTAACTTCCGCTTTTGCCAACACACCACCCGCCTGCAAAACTTTAACGCGTTGTACATAGCTAACAGGGAATTTATATAAACTAATTGACAAAAGCGGCATAGTTTTCTATACTAGACGTAATGAACCTTTAAGACGGTCCCGAGAGGCCGGCAAGGTACGCAATGATAGTCTCTTTATGCGACTTTGCAGCCTCTCGCTCATGCGAGAGGCTTTTGTATTGTGTACCAGGTAATAAAAGGAGGAATTTCAATGTCCAGACGCATTATCCAGGTTGAAGACAAGCTTCCCCTGCTCCAGTCCATTCCCCTTAGCTTACAGCACTTATTTGCCATGTTTGGCGCGACCGTTTTGGTCCCGTTCCTATTTCATGTAAACCCTGCAACATCGCTACTAATGAATGGTATTGGCACACTGATTTATCTGTTTGTGTGCAAAGGGCGCATTCCGGCCTATCTTGGTTCCAGCTTTGCTTTTATTTCACCGGTGTTTCTCATCATGTCACAATACGGATACGCGGCTGCCCAAAGTGGTTTTATCATGTTCGGTTTCTTCTTTATACTCATGTCACTGCTTGTTAAAAAAGTCGGCGTCAAATGGATTGATGTCGTATTTCCACCTGCCGCCATGGGGGCAATTGTTGCTACTATCGGTTTGGAGCTGGCGCCAACTGCTGCCGGTATGGCTGGATTGACCGGCGATCTTATGCAGCAGTTAAATATACCTGCTGATAAGGCTGTCATTGTATCGGTCTTCACCCTGGCAGTAACGATTCTTGGTTCGGTGCTGTTCAGAGGCTTCTTTGCAGTAATTCCAGTGCTCATCGGTGTTCTCTCAGGATATGGTTTGTCACTTGTACTTGGAATTGTTGATCTAAATAGTATAATAAACGCCCCTTGGTTTGAAATACCTACCCTATATACCCCTGAATTCAATGTAAGTGCAATGATTATCATCTTGCCTGCTATGCTGGTGGTACTGGCTGAGCATATTAGCCACCTTGTTGTTACCGGCAATATTGTTGAAAGAGATTTAATAAAAGATCCTGGCCTTCACCGTTCCTTGTTTGCTGATGGTGTATCTAACGTTCTTTCAGGTTTTGTCGGCGCTACTCCTAACACCACCTATGGTGAAAACATCGGTGTCATGGCCATTACCAGAGTATACAGTGTCTGGGTTATCGGTGGCGCAGCCACCTTTGCGATTGCCCTGTCTTTTGTAGGCAAGCTGGCTGCTCTCATTCGCAGTATCCCTGTACCGGTTATGGGTGGGGTGTGCCTCCTCCTGTTTGGTGTCATTGCTGCTGCCGGTATCCGTATGCTGGTTGAGAAAAAAGTTGATTATACCCAAGCCAAGAACCTTATCCTGACCTCCGTAGTACTTGTTCTGGGGTTAAGTGGCGCTGCCGTAAAACTGGGCGCTGTTGAATTAAAAGGTATGGCCCTGGGCACAGTTGTAGCAGTACTGGTTAGCCTGGCATTTGAACTGTTTGACAGAATGGGTATTATGACTGACCAAAATGAGATTGTTGACAAGCCTGTTGCTCAAAAAGCTAAGGCTTAACAGAATAAACAAAAGAAGTGTCGCATTTATTGCGGCACTTCTTTATTTTATCTGAGATAGGCCCCGTATCTGCCGTCGTCCTGCAGCAGCTGGCGTAAGCCTTTATCTTTACGTTTCAGACACGGCATCTAGATATAATTCACCTATTGACTGTACCTGCGCTTGAGCTGCTGTCGCATCTGCGATCAGTTGAAGCAGCTTGTCTTCATTTCCTTTACGGACCAGCGCCACAATTTTAACAACCTCACCAAATTCTTTAGCCTCTATAGGATAATTATTGAGCCGCAGCTGGTTTTCCACAGTCCCCAGCAGGTGATAACTCAGCTCAATAGCCAGTCTGGTATGAAGCTGTTTTTCAATAATATGGGCAGCTGCCAGGCCGTCGACGGCCGCCTTGGTGTAGGCGCGAATAAGTCCGCCGGCTCCCAGTTTGACGCCGCCAAAATAACGGGTTACTACAATCACTGTATTTTTGACACCCGATTTATTAAGTACCTCTAAGATTGGTTTACCGGCTGTTCCGCCAGGTTCGCCGTCATCATCAGCCTTTTGGTATTGACCGTGCTGGCCGATCACATAGGCTGAGCAGTTATGATTGGCTTCTTTGTGTCTTTTTTTTATATCCTGGACAAAGCTAATAGCTGCGGCTTCAGTATCCACCGGGGTGACATAGGCAATGAACAGGGA
>JAQSXM010000174.1 GCA_029256645.1 Sporomusa sp.
TGGATTAGGTGTTAGCCTAACCGGTCTGTGTATCCATTATCATAAGCTCGCTGCGCCTAAGCCGCTGTTTACCTCTACGGACACCGTCAATCCGGGAATATGGCGTCAATTTGGCTATAATGCGGCCCGCTTGGTTAAGGGGCTTCCTTTTAAAGAAAAATTGGAACTAAGCTTTATTATTGAAGGTAGTGAAGAGCAGTTGTTTGAGCAAATTCAGGCGCTTGTCAAAAAAATATTGCAGGAAAACGGCCAGGGGCACAGGGAGGTTAGCAGATGGTAAACGCCTTAGGTCTGATGGAAGTGGTAGGCTTGGCTGCCGGTTTAGAAGCGGCTGACGCGGCAATTAAAGCAGCCAATGTTACCCTTATTGGCTACGAATTAACCAAAGGCGGCGGTATGGTTGTGATAAAAATCTCCGGGGATGTGGGAGCGGTTACCGCGGCGGTTGATGCTGGTACGGCTGCTGCGTCCAAGATCGGCACAGTATTTGCTTCACATGTTATACCGCGGCCTGGTAATGGTCTGAACGGAATGATCACCACAAAAGAGACTGTGGGGGTTAACAATAAGGAGGGGCGACAGGCCAGAAAAAGCAGTGATAAGGAATTGGTACAGACTGACGACAAGGCTAAGGGTAATAACGCGTCTGCAATCAAGTCTGATACTGCGGTTGTAAACAAGAAGGCTACAGGCGATATGCACCCCGCCGGGACGTGTAACCTCTGTGGAGACCCAGCCTGTCCCCGGCATAAAGGTGAGCCCAAAACAACCTGTATTCATTACAAGAAAAATCATCATAGGGAGGAATGACTGTATGCGTGGTGAGGCATTAGGCATGGTAGAAACCAAGGGATTAGTCGGGGCCATTGAGGCAGCCGATGCCATGGTAAAAGCCGCGAACGTGGAGTTAATAGGCTATGAGAAAATTGGGTCAGGATTAGTATCTGTCTTCGTACGTGGTGATGTCGGTGCGGTCAAGGCTGCGACCGACAGTGGCGCGGCGGCGGCGCAGCGCGTGGGCGAGCTGCTTTCTGTTCATGTAATACCGCGGCCGCATACCGATGTGGAAAAGATCTTGCCAACACTTCATTCCTAACAATGCAACCTGACAGGTAATGTTAAAAGAGGTGTGTTATGGAGCAAAAAATAGTGGAACAGGTCGTGGCCAGAATCTTAGCAGAAATGTGTGGTGAGGGACAAACACCACCAGGCATCCCGGTAGGTGTCTCTAACCGCCATATCCATGTCTCAGCCGAACATCTGGCAACCCTGTTTGGCCAGGGGTATAGTCTTACCCAAGAGAAAGATCTGAAGCAGATTGGTGAGTATGCGGCAAAAGAAACAGTTACCCTGGTAGGGCCTAAGGGGATTATCGCCAAGGTGCGTATTCTGGGGCCTGTACGAAATTTTACCCAGATTGAAATATCACGTACTGATGGGTTTAGTCTCGGCATTGCACCACCGTTGCGGGACTCAGGCCAGATTGAAGGATCGGCCGGCATTGTTGTTGTCGGGCCAATGGGGGCCG
Source organism: Sporomusa sp. (assembly GCA_029256645.1). The sequence continues at coordinate 1,529 of JAQSXM010000174.1, forward strand.
TTACCCTGCGGCAGGGAGTAATCTGTGCTGCACGCCATATCCATATGCAGGCAGCAGACGCACAAAGGCTAAAGGTTGCTGACGGGGAGCGGGTAACTGTTAAACTTGCCGGACCACGCGGCGGTACTTTTGACAATGTGCTGATCCGGGTACACCCGAACTTTCGGTTAGAGTTTCACATCGACACAGATGAAGCGAATGCGACAGAGCTTAAAACAGGTGATATTGTCAGTCTGTGACAAGTGGGGGAACTACTGTGGAGAATGAAAAAATAGTAGAGATAGTTACGGCGGAGGTTTTGCGCCAGTTAAGTATTAATAGCGGTAATATGCCGGCTCACCCTAGCGGTTCGCTCTACAAAGCACTCGCTATCTTCACCGGTGGAACGATTGGGTTTGAGGCAGGCTTGCTACAGTTGAAGCATATTCAAAGCCTGAATACCGGGCTCACTGTCGTGATTTCCGCGGCTGCTGAAAAGATTCTGGATACAGACCGCATCAGGCAAGCACTTGGCAGCAATACTTCCGTTCTTACCAGTACCTCTCCCTATCCGGGGCCGGCACTGCAGGCCGCAGACATTGTGCTTATTCCGGTATTAACCCAGAACTCTGCCGCCAAGCTTGCAAATACTCTGTCTGATTCGATGGTGCTCACCCTGATCCTGCAGGCGCTCATGCTGGGAAAACCGGTAATTGCGGCAACAAACGCAGCCGATCCTGACGATAACCGGCGCGGAGAAAAGAACATGTCGAATTTGTTGCCGGCGCTGCGGGAGGCCCTGCAGGCAAATTTGAAAAAAATTGCAACCTATGGGATCAAACTCACTCCGGTAGAAAATCTGGCTGCCGCCGCGCAGCAAGCCCTGGCTAAAGAAATAAAACCATATGCACAGGATAAGCTGGCTAAAAAAAGGGTTCTTCATGCTGAGTCGGTTAAAGGCGCTGTGAATAGCGGGACAAAAACAATTGTGATTACCCAAGGCACAATTGTAACCCCGCTGGCCCGTGATATTGCCCGGGCATTAAAAGTGGAGATTGTTGTCAAATGAGCTAGGCAATGACTAGCAGCAGGAAGGAAGATGGCGATGTGGGTAGGAAAGGTAATTGGTACCCTGGTGGCTACGCCCAAAGACGATAGTCTGACAGGCAGTAAACTCTTAATCGTCCAGCCGCTCCGCAGCAAGCGTGGTGCCGGCGAGCCGATTGTCGCAATCGACGCAATCGGTTCCGGGACAGGCGAAACGGTGCTTGTTGTAAGCGGCAGTGCAGCCCGCCATGTAACCGGCAATAGCAAGGCTGCCGTGGATGCGGCCATTATCGGGATTATCGACAGTATGGAGATCAATAAGGATTTACTTGAGGAGTAGGTACACATGAAGGTGTATACAAAAACTGGCGATAAAGGTCAGACCAGCCTGCTGAGCAAAGAACGGGTTTTTAAAGATAATATCAGGGTACAGGCCTACGGGACTGTGGATGAGGCTAATGCTGCGATGGGCTTGGCTAAATCCCTGACGGCTAAGGAATGGGCAGCGGCGATTATCCATAAAATCCAGCAGGAATTAATTAGTTTAAACGCCGATTTAGCCACAGCAGAGCCGGAAAACAGTGATAACTACCGGATTACTACCAGCCATGTAGAAGGCTTGGAGAAGATTATTGACAGCTTAGAGCAACGCCGTATCCCTCAACCGTATTTTGTCACACCAGGGGACACGCCGGCCAGTGCAGCCATGGATTTAGCCCGAACCATCGTGCGGCGGGCAGAACGGTGTGTTGTCGCGTTAAAGCGGCAGGAGCCGGTGACCGCGCCGGTACAGCTATATCTAAACCGTTTATCGGACTTATTATTTGTATTGGCAAGATGTAATGAACAGGAAGAGCTGGTTGAAAGGGTTACCAGTCAGGTGCAGGCAGTTCTTCAGGGATCACCGGAAATCAAAAGTCAGGCTGCTGAGCAGCCGCTGTTAAACAAAGCCAGGCGCGGCATCGCGGCGGCTGAGAACAAGGCCCTTGAAATAGGGGTTCCCATGGTCATCGCCGTGGTGGACAGTGGCGGCAATCTGGTTGCCCAGGAACGGATGGATAACGCGCTGCTGGCAAGCATCGCCCTTGCCCTGGGCAAGGCCTATACCGCAGTGGCTTTGAAAATGCCGACAGAACAGGCAGCGATAGTTGCTGTCCCCGGCCAGCAGCTATTTGGTATCAATACCACCAACAGTGGCCGCCTGGTTATATTCGGCGGTGGTCTGCCCATCTATGAGCAGGGACTGTTGATCGGCGGAATCGGGGTAAGTGGTGGGTCTGTTGAGCAGGATATGGTGGTAGCTCAGGCTGGTTTGTCAGCTATATAAAGGAGGAAAACAATGAATATTGACCAAAACCTTATTTCCCGGATTACGGCCGAAGTGATGGCCAGAGTTCAGCAGCAAGGCAATCATGGTTCGGGAAATAGCGGGATTTTTAATACAATTGATGAAGCTGTGTCTGCCGCTCATGCTGCGCAAAAACAGCTGAGAAAGTTAACCATTGAAAAGCGGGAAGGGTTAATCAGCGCCATGCGGGAGGCTGCCTATGCCAGCGCTGCGATGTTAGCCGAAATGGCTGTACAGGAATCAGGGATGGGGCGTATATCTGACAAGGTTCTTAAGAATCAGCTTGCCGCCCGTAACACCCCGGGGACGGAGGATCTTCGCACCGAGGCCTGGAGCGGGGATACCGGACTAACACTGATTGAGATGGGGCCATTTGGCGTAATCGGGGCCATAACGCCTACAACCAATCCCTCAGAAACTGTTATCTCAAATTGCATAGGCATGATTGCCGCCGGGAACTCGGTAGTATTCAGCCCGCATCCGACAGCCAAAAATACCTCGCTTACCACAATTAGACTCTTAAATGAGGCAATTATCAAAGCCGGGGGCCCTGCCAACCTGTTAACGGCGGTAGCAGAACCCTCATTAGCGGCCACGAATGCCATGATGGTGCATCCTCAGATTAACATGCTGGTCGCAACAGGCGGCCCGGCTGTGGTCAAGGCTGTTATGTCCTCAGGGAAAAAGGCGATTGGCGCCGGTGCCGGCAATCCGCCGGTTATTGTCGATGAAAGTGCCAATATTGAACGGGCTGCCCGTGATATTATGGCAGGCTGTTCCTTTGATAACAATCTACCCTGCATTGCTGAAAAAGAAGCCATTGTTGTCAGTGCCGTTGCTGACCGGCTGATTACTTTTATGCAAAAATATGGCGGGTATTTAATCTCCGGGCAGGATATTGAACGGCTGGAACGGGTGATTCTGACCGAAAAAGAAGAACTTGCGGCCAGCGGCTGTACGGAAAAACCCAAGAAAACATTCGGCGTTAATAAGAATTTTGTGGGTAAAGATGCCAAATATATAATAAAACAGATTGGCATTGATGTACCTGACGATATCCGGGTCATTATTTGTGAAACCGCAGCAGATCATCCCTTCGTGCTGGAGGAACTGATGATGCCGGTACTGCCGGTCATCCGGGTGAGAAATGTGGAGGAAGCCATACAATTGGCGGTCAGTGTTGAGCATGGCAATCGTCATACCGCGGTCATGCATTCCCAAAGTGTCGATAATCTGACCCGTTTTGCCAAGGCGGTAGAAACGACGATTTTCGTAAAGAATGCGCCGTCCTATGCCGGCATCGGCGTCGGCGGGGAGGGGTTTACCACCTTCACCATTGCCGGACCTACCGGCGAGGGCCTAACCTCGGCCCGCAGCTTTACCCGTCAGCGCCGCTGTGTTCTTGTTGATGCACTTTCGATCGTATGAAGGGCTTAATCCTAATGGGAAGCAGGTGCAGTCATGCGTGACAGGATTGTTGCTGCCGTTAAGGCAGCCGGTGTCGTCGGTGCCGGTGGTGCCGGGTTTCCAACACATATCAAGGTTAACGCAGATGCTGAAATCGTCATTGTGAATGGCGCTGAGTGCGAGCCTTTGCTTAGGGCTCACCAGAATATTATGGTGAGCGAGAGTGCCAAACTCATTCTGGGGCTGCAAACCGTAATGCTGGCCACCGGGGCCAGGCGCGGGTATATCGGGTTAAAACGTAAATATGAGGCTGCAATCGCTAAACTGCAAACAGAACTACAGCAGATGAACGTCACAGACATTGAACTGTTTTTCATACCTGATATGTATCCGGCCGGTGATGAACAGGTGCTTGTCCATGAGGTTACCGGCCGGATTGTGCCTGAGGGGGGCATTCCCCTGCATGTCGGCGTCGTTGTGGCTAATGTTGAAACCCTGGTCAATGTAGCGCTGGCGCTGGAAGGCCAGCCTGTTATCGAAAAATATGTTACAGTCACAGGTGCTGCCCGGCATCCCCTTACAGTACGAGTACCGATTGGGATGGCGGTAGGCGAGGTAATCCAACTGGCAGGGGGCTCTACAGTCAGTGACTTTGCGATTATCGATGGCGGACCGATGATGGGCCGGCTTATCCCTGCTGACTCAGTTATTACTAAAACAACCGGCGGGCTTATCTTGCTGCCTGAAGGGCATTCACTGGTGGTGCAAAAAAGAACACCCTGGCCGGTTATTGCCAATCGGGCCAAAGCGGTGTGCTGCAACTGCCGGGCCTGCACAGATGTGTGTCCCCGCTACCTGTTGGGTCATAGATTAGAACCGCACCGGATTATGCAGGCAATTGGCAGCGGGCAAATGAATGAGACCGAGGTGCTTGCCAAAGCATTTCTCTGTTCGGAATGTGGTGCCTGTGAGACCTACGGCTGCACGATGGGGTTATCACCCCGGCGGGTTAATGCTGAACTTAAGCAGCAATTTGGCAAGGCCGGCCTTAAAAACCCCAATACTATGAAACCTCAGCATGCTCAGCTAGGCAGGGAGAACCGGCGTATTCCAACCAAGCGGCTGCTGTACCGCCTGGGGCTGGAACAATATGATGTGAAAGCGCCGCTGAGTCTGGAACCGGTGACCACAGCTCAGGTAAAACTGTTATTGTCGCAGCACATCGGGGCACCCTCGCAGCCGGTTGTTGAGGTTGGCACAAGGGTCAATAAGGGGGATATCGTCGCCGTTATTCCTGCGGGCGCGGCGCTGGGGGCCACCCTTCATGCCAGTATTTCCGGACAAGTATATAATACTGACACTTGGATAGGTATTCGTGCAGTGTAATTAGCCAGGGAGGATAACAATGAAACACTCGATAGGAATCATGGAAGTTAAAAATATCGCTAAAGGCTTCTTAGTTGCCGATGCTATGCTAAAGGCAGCAAACGTAGAGCTCATTATGGCTAATTCCTTATGCCCCGGCAAGTATATTATCATGATTGCCGGGGATGTAGGCGGGGTGCAGAACGCCGTACGCAGCGGCCGGGCTGCAGGCGGCTCGGAGAATATAGTTGATGAAACAGTGCTGCCGAATATCCATAAGGACATCTTTAAGGCTTTAACAGGCAGTACAGATGTTAAGAATATCAAAGCATTGGGAATTATCGAAACTTATTCTGTGGCATCTGCCATTGTTGCAGCCGACACCGCGGCAAAGGCCGCGGCGATTGAATTGCTGGAGGTTCGTTTGGCCCGTGGTATGGGGGGCAAGGCGGTCATTTCCCTGACCGGAGAGGTTGGGGCAGTCAACTCGGCTGTTCGCGCTGGCGTCAGTGCTATCCAGGAGCATGGTTTTCTGGTGGATCATCTGGTCCTGGCGGCGCCGCAGGAGGTTGAGCTACATGTTTTCTGCAGTTGAAATAGCGGCTGCATTCGGCGGCGGGATCCTCGGCGCGGCAATCGGTGCGTTACCGGCATTCATTATGGCAGGTGTCCTGGTTCTGGCTAACATGACAGATCTGGCATTCGGACCTTATTTCGGTCCCCATATTGCTTTTGCCGGCGGCGTTGCGGCGACTGCGTTTGCCGGGAAGCGCGGGCTGGAGGCCGGGAATAATATTTTAATGCCGCTGGCCAAATTTAATGATGGCTATATCCTGCTGGTTGGTGGAATATTCGGGGCTGCCGGGCTGGTTGTCCAGAAACTGCTTGCCGGTATGGGCACGCCAACCGATACAGTTGCTCTCACAGTTGCCCTGTCAGGTATTATTGCCAGGCTTGTTTTTGGTAATGGCAAACTATTTGGCGGTTACGCCATGCCTGATGGCAGGACTGTTGTATTTCTGATTGTTTTAGGCTTAGGTGTAGGGTTAATCTCAGGTTATGCCTCGCTTGTTACCAAAAATGCTGTAATTGGTTTTGGGGTTGCTGCAACTACCCTGATTTTTCTTCAGTTCATGGGGGTTGGACCGGTAACCCATCATCTGGCGCTGCCGGCAGCTCTGGCAGCTCTGGCAACAGGCAGCATCTGGGCAGGTGGCTTATTCGGGGTACTGGGTGCTCTCCTGGGAGACTTTTTTGGTAAAACCATGAATAGTGGCGATACCCATGTTGATCCGCCGGCCTTAACAATTGCACTGCTGACATTGCTTGTTACGCTCTTTATGTCATGACTACACGGAGCATAGGGACTGATTAGGGGGGATTTTATGACTCAATATCATGTGAAAGAATCAGGAGATACTGCCGATGGTTTTAAATGTACAGCCTGCGGCCATATCTGGACAACAAAGGATACGAAATTTGATAAATGCCCGGCCTGTGGCTATGCCTGTAATCCGTATGCCTGTCAGATACGGCCTGCACCTAAAAAAGAGTAATTGCCGGCAGGGAGAGAAATACCCCGGACTTACGCCAAAAAGTAAGTCCGGGGTACTTGCTACAGTTTTAGTCGATTATACGTTTGGCATGACTATGGTAAGCATCCAAAATTCTGTAAATATTTCAGTATAACTTTCTCCTGGATAAGGGCAACCGCGGCTTCCGCTTTCGCCAAAGGCTCGGCGCAAGCCGTGTTTTCTTGATCTACTACTTAATTGCTGCTTTGAGCTCCTCAATAAGATCAGCGAGCGGCAGATTCGATTTCTTGCTGGTATCTATCATTCTATCCACTAATGATGCGACGGTGGCAGCCGTCAAATCGCCGCGCAGGAACAGCACAATGATAACAATAATAATTAAAATTAATAGTGAAATTAAGGGGTCAGCAACAGCGATAGCCAACGAATTTCCGCATTTCTCCATATGATTGGTTACTGTGTCGGTTTCAGTTTCGGTTTGGCTCTGCGCTTGTGCTTGTAATTGTGCCTGTAATTGTGCCTGTAACTGGGCCTGTAACTGTGCCTGTAATTGTGCTTGTGCTTGCCATTGATCTTGATATTGCTTTGCTATAATGGTCGCAATTCTTTCAACTTCAAATTCAGGTAAACAACTCAACTTAATCACTCCTAACATATTATTTTACTAGGTATCTACTGTATATTATTCATATATATTATGTAGCGTTACTATATATAAAAAAAATAATTGATAGATTAATAAACCAGGACTGACGCGAGTTTGCAGACAGCCCTGGCTTTTATTTTGCTTTTATGCAGTTATTTTTGTCAGATTTATGTAAGAATAGAAAGTAAACCTACTACATCATAATAGAAAAAACGCCTACAGCATATGGAATCCGTGCTTTAGGCGTTTTCTTATAACTTAAACCTGGATACGCGCTAGTTTGAGGGAAAGCCGAGTTATATTGTCTCACTGATTATGGCAGACCAGTTTTTTCCTTTGTAGGCATTGTAACCGCGTGTATGGGCATACCCATAAATTTTAGTATTGCCACGGTTGTCTTTTTCAAGGGTGTAACCGTATGTTGCCCCTTTCATAGCACGCTGAGCTGCTTCCAGGTTTTTTAGATTATCTGTTAGAATCCCCTTGCGGCTTGGACAGGCGATAACATAGCCGTCCTTGTTGATGATCGCTACATCTCCCTGCTTACCGATACGGGCTGAATCCAGAATATCATAAATGTATTCCCAGTTAAACCGGGATGAAAAATAGCCGATAATCTCACCGGCATCACTGCGGACAGGGCAGGAATAGGCTACTGTATGGCGTTTTTCTACTGAGGAAAAATAAAGATCAGTGACAGAGATGGTTTTAGCGGCCTTAACCTCCTGAAACCAGCTCCTGTCAGACATCTTTTCGCCAATCAGTTCACGGCGTATACCGGCCGCTACTATTGTGCCTTCGGCATCAAGTACATATAAATCAAAATAGACTTCGTAAATCTCAACAAGTGTTTTCAATAAGGTGTTAGCCTGTTCAATATGGTTAGCGGCGGTTGACGATAAGGCATTTTTTACCTGTGAGAAACCGGCCCAGGCCTGGGCATCACAATTGCGTTCAAAGAGATTGCGGTCAATCTTGTCGATTGTGTCATAAGCTACATCGGCTGTTCGCACCGCCATGACTTCGTTCGCTTTGGACTGGATGTTTTCAATAATGATGGTACTCTCTTTTGTAGCGGCAAAGCTGCGGGTGGCTAACTTTTTAATCTCGTCGGCGACAACGCCAAAGCCCCGTCCGGCCTCGCCGGCTCTTGCTGCTTCAATGGCTGAGTTTAATGACAGCAGGTTGGTTTGTTGAGCAATTTGCTGGATTGTACTAATTACCTTGCTCATAGCATTATTAGCATCTTTTAGTTCAGCAAGCAGAATGGATGCGTCAATAATATTGTTGTTATCATCAGACATATGTTCTCCCCCTCAAAGAAAGATGCCTGCCTGTGTCCCCCACTGGCAGGCATCTTCGCCATACATATTACATTGTAAGGGTAATGGAATTGTCAGTCAAGCTATATAACTATCTTAACAGCTAATTACCGAAGTAGTAAATGAAGCCCAAATGATAATCTGCTAGTAGGTCCAAAACATGTTTTGTATCTCATCCGGGTTGTTCGTCTTCATTAAGGCCAGCATAAGCAGAATTCTGGCTTTCTGCGGGCTAAGGGTATCAGCTACTACGAAGTGATATTGGTCATCATTTAAAGCCCCGTTGCGGGTGACTATACCATTGCAGACCCTGGTGCCACGCACCACTACAATGCCCTGACGCTGAATGGCACTAAAGACATGCTGCATGTGCTGCGACATATTGCCGTTGCCAAGCCCGGCATACACCAGGCCTTGGGCACCAGCCGCCACAGCAGCGCAGGCCAGGGTACCGCTATCATCAACATGTCCGTAGATAATCTCAACCTGAGGCAGTTTGGTAATGCCGATAATATCAAACTCGGTTAGATAGGTATGTTTACGTGTCGGCATACGATAGAAATGAGGCTGGTTATCGACGATATACCCCAGGTAGCCCAGTTCAGGGGCCTTAAAGGTGTCCTGGAGTGCGGTGTTCGTTTTGGTCACATCACGACTGCAATTTATAGTATCGTTTAATGCAACAAGTACCCCTTTTCCCCAGGCGGAAGGGCTTGCTGCCAGGATGATGGCATTATAGAGATTCATGGGACCGTCAGGGCTTATCGCGGTTGACGGGCGCATGGCTCCTACCAGTACTACCGGCTTTTGACTTTTGATGACTAAATTTAAGAAATAGGCAGTTTCCTCAAGGGTGTCTGTTCCGTGGGTTACAACAACCCCGTCAACAGCCTGTTGTTGCAGCAAGGTGTTGATACGGTCAGCCAGCTGAAGCCAGACAGCATGGCTCATATCGGCACTGTCAATCTGTATGAGTTGCTCACAGGTAATTGTTGCCGTGCTGTGTATTGAACCAATTTGGTTTAATATCTCGTCAATTGGTATTATGGCCGGTTGGTAACTGACAGTATCTGTTGGAAAGTGAGATACCCCGGCAATCGTTCCGCCGGTCGCAAGTACTGTAATATTTTTCATACCGCCCACCCTTCCACTGAGTAATCCACTATAATATAACATATAATCCCAGGCTGTTACATACTTTTCAGCGCAGAACAAAGCATTATATTAAATTTGTGCCTTAATTAGGCGTGGGAGTATTGTCCGGAATCAAAGTGCTTGAATGACTGAATAGTTTTCTTATCGTTTAGTGCAGGTTTATTGCCTAGTCGGGGATAATTGGGGAATAATAACCCAAGTGGAGGTGTTGATATGCATTCAGAAAGAGCGTTTATTGTCATAACCCCTTATGAATCAAGGCGGTTAATTGCCAAAGCGGTTGTTCAGCTCCCCGAGATCAAAGAGGCCTTAGCAAATGGCTGGATTGTTGTGGCAACAGGCAGTACCAACGGTTATGTTGCGGAAGAGCTGCTCGGTGCTCCCCTGATTAAAGAGAATTTTATTTCAGGGCACATAACGCTGGGAGAAACCTGGAATACCCCGGATAATCCGGATTATATCTTTCCAATTGTGTTGCACAAGGGGGTGCGTAAGGATATCAGAGCCGAGCAGGCGCTTGAACTATTTTCTGACAAGGACGTTTTTATAAAAGGGGCAAACGCTGTCGACAGCCAATTCAATGCAGCCGTTTTTATGGCACATCAGGCAGGGGGAACAATTGGTTCGGCCTTAGGCACCTTATATGCCCGCGGAGCCCGGCTAATTATGCCTGTAGGCCTGGAAAAAATGATTCCCAGCATAGCCGAAGCCGTAAAACAGCGGTAATAAGAGCTATACATATAGCACCGGCAGCCCAATCGGGATGATGCCGATTATCAATGCAGTGGTGGTCACTGAGATCCAGGCTCTAAGTACGTTGTTCGGGGTTCAGGTTTACCATATTGGCTCAGGGGGCATTGCCGGCTCGGAAGGTTCGGTCGTAGTAATCATTGAGGGTGAAGCGGAAAAAGTCAAGCAGGCATTTGAATTTGTACAGGCAATTAAAGGCGAAAAACCACTATTGCGTCCCAATGGCACACCCAATCAGTAGTTTTCGTATTATTTGCAGCAAGTGAGCAGGAAATAGCGTTAGGAGTGAAGAAAATAACTATTTATAACGGAAAAAACAATTAATGGGAGGTTATAAATGCCGAAAAAAAATCAAACCATAAAGAATGTCAAGAAGTATGCAATGCTTTTCTTTGGGGCCATCATAACGGCGGTAGGCTTGGAAATCTTTCTCGTTCCTAATAATATTATTGACGGGGGGATTGTGGGACTGTCCATTATGGCCAGCCATTTGTCAGGATTACCGCTAAGCCTGTTCCTGGTGCTGCTCAATTTACCATTTTTATATCTGGGATACGTCCAGATCGGTAAAACGTTTGCTATATCGACGCTTTTTTCTATCCTGTCTTTATCCTACTGGGTATCAGTTTTTCATCCCATACCTGGCTTAACCAATGATTTGTTTTTGGCAGCGGTCTTTGGGGGGATTATTATCGGGATAGGCGTCGGACTAATTATTCGTTATGGCGGCTCGCTTGACGGGACAGAGATTGTTGCCATTATACTGGATAAGCGCACAAGCTTTTCAGTGGGCGAAATCATCATGTTCTTCAATCTGTTCATCCTCACAAGTGCCGGACTTGTGTTTACCTGGGATAAGGCCATGTATTCCCTTGTTGCCTATTTTATCGCCTTTAAGGTGATTGATGTAGTCATTGAGGGGTTGGATGAATCGAAGGCTGTCATGATTGTATCTGATAGACCGGACGAAATTGCCGATGCACTGATGGCCCGTTTAGGCAGGGGGGTTACTGTCCTGCATGGTGAGGGCGGGTATACGAAGGAACGCAAGGATGTCCTGTATTCTGTCATTACAAGGCTTGAGATGGC
>JAQSXM010000453.1 GCA_029256645.1 Sporomusa sp.
ACCATATGCTCATCAATATGCGTGTCAAGAGCAACCTTGATATCGGTAGTGTTAATTTTTCCATTTCCTACCTCGATGGAGATGATTTTGTGACCAGTGGCCTCAATAGCTCCGGTCTCGTGAACCAGAATATGTCCGGTATTAGGTGCAATGATGGCTTCATGTGGCCTTAAAAACGCAGACAGGGCGGTCAAATTTGTTTGCGTACCGCCAGAGAACAGGTGAATATCAATGTCACAAAGCCCGATTTTTTGTTTTAAGAGTTCAACGGCCTTTTTTGTATAACGATCCTGTCCATAACCCTCGCTTTGCTCTAGGTTAGCATCCACCAACGCATTTAATATTCTCGGATGGGCTCCCTCACTGTAGTCATTTTTAAAACTATACACTGTTATGCGCCTCCTCTAACTATTTACCTTCTGATATTTGTGCGATATAATGATACATTTTGTACCTTATGTTGCCAATAGTCAAGGGGACAGGACTTTGGAGAAGTTGAATAATTAACAGTTTTTAAGGGCAGTGGGTGATAATCAGAATCCTGTTAAATTTTGTGCAAATTGGCAGGTCTTTTTTCGGTATACGGGAATTATTTAAGTAAGTTGCTTATTATAGCGTAAAAACAAGAGAATTGAGGGCAAAAGAACATGAAAACGATTGGTTTGATTGGTGGATTAAGCTGGGAATCATCGGCTGTCTATTATCGTATAATCAACGAGTTAGTTAGAGATAAGGCAGGCGGTACCCATTCAGCAAAGAGCATAATGTACTCTGTTGATTTCGGGGAGTTTGAGAAGCTTCAGCATCAGGGTGATTGGGAAAAGCTTACTGAGCTAATGATTGACGCAGGGATGCGCTTGAAAAACGGTGGTGCAGATTTTATAGTCATCTGCACGAATACCATGCATAAAATGGCAGAAGCTGTTGAAAGCCAGGTAGGTATTCCTTTATTGCACATTGCAGATGCTGCTGCGGACGAAGTCAAGAAACGGGGGCTGCGTAAGGTGGCTCTACTAGGAACAAAATTTACCATGGAACAAGATTTTTATAAAGGCCGCTTAGCCCAGAAACATGGTATTGAGGTGGTTATACCAGACGTAGATGAGCGTGAAGTGATTCATTCGGTTATTTACCATGAGCTGGTTTTGGGTAAAATCCTGGAATCTTCGCGTCAGTCGTTTGTAAAAATCATTGATCATATGAATAGCCTTGGCGCAGAAGGTGTTGTATTAGGCTGCACGGAAATCCCCCTGCTAATTAGACAAAAAGATTGCATCGTGCCAATTTTTGATACCACACAAATACATGCTACAGCGGCAGTTGAATTCTCATTAAGATAAGATAGTGATGAGTTTCTCCGCAAAGATTGCTGGCGATTGAAATGAAACCGTCGTTACACTTGTTTGATATACAAGCGTAACGACGGTTTGCTTATGATATTAACCTGTAGAAAAAAATGTTAATTGAAGCTATCCTTATTATGATCTCAACGCTTTGTAGATCAAAGGTTATAATCAAGCCAAACTCGTTAAATAATCCTTTGATTCCAGCATCGGTTACGCGGACAGCACGGCCATCAGGAAAGTTTTCTATCCATTTAAGTTCAAATAACCGTTTTGTAAGGGAGGCTCCTAAGCTTCCAGCTAAATGATACCGCCGTTCGCTCCAATCCAAACATTGACGGGCAAAACAACGACGACTCTTAGGGCTTTTTTCGACAGCTACTCCAAAATTGTGTAATCTTGTCTTGCCTTCTGCACTTAATATAAACTCTGACCCTGATTTCTCTATCAAATTCAGTTCGAGGAGTCTGTCTGTCAGGGCAACGCCGATTTTACCGGCTAGATGGTCATAACAAGTACGTGCAAATTGCAAGGCGTGCAATTGCGTTGATTCCCGGAGTGAACGGACTGGTTTTGGTGGTGAAATGATTTGCAGTGCCTCCAATGCATGGCCAACCTCACTGCTTGCAAGCCGGAAATATTTATGTCGGCCGAAAGATTCTTGCATAAGCAGACCGCCTTTGACCATTTTTGCAAGGTGGGTACTGGCTGTCTGGGGGGATATTCGAGCAGACCGGGCCAAGTCGCCTGCAGGTAAAGTTTTTCCTCCAAGTAAACTAATAAGCATTGCGGCACGTGATGGATCACCGATAAGAGCGGCCACCTCAGCAAGATTAGGGTTTGAATTCATATTTACTCAACCTCCGGACATTACATTTATACTTCGATGATAACCGAATTATTACCATGTTACAATACACCTAGAGGCAAAAGGAAAAGAAAAAATCTTTAAAAGAGGTGCCATACTGTATGCATAACGCTACCAGAAAACATGGAAAAATCGAACAACAGCAACCTGGATTTTCCGCGATACGCATTCGCACTATTGCCGGTAATCTGACGAGTGATCAGTTCCGCAAAGTAGCAGAGCTGTCTGATAAATATGGCCGGGGGCAGCTGCACATTACAACTCGTCAGTCAGTAGAGATACATTGGGTGCAGGAAACCCACCTGGATTTAGTTTTTAAAGAGATACATGATCTTGGATTACTGCTTGCAGTTCGCGGGACAAGGGTATTGACAGTTATTGCTTGCCCGGGTATTAGACTTTGTAAGCGGGGAATTGGCGATACAATCATGCTGGCCACTCAACTGAATGATTTAATAGTAGGACAGGAGCTGGCAGGTAAAACGAAAATCGCTGTCAGTGGTTGTCCAAGTTCGTGTGCAAAACCTCAAATAAATGATATTGGCCTTCACGGCGTTATTATCCCGGCAGTGACTAGTGGCTGTGTTGGCTGCAACTGCTGTATACAGGGGTGTAAAGTTGCAGCAATTGAGATCCGGGGT
>JAQSXM010000002.1 GCA_029256645.1 Sporomusa sp.
CTTTGCCTATGATCCTGATCTTTATCTTATGGATGAACCGTTTGGCCCCTTGGATGCCCAGACCAGAGTTAAAATTGGCAGTGCCTTCTTAAAAATGTGGGAAAAGGTAGGCAAGAGTGTACTGTTTGTAACTCATGATATCGAGGAAGCTATTGTGCTTTCCGACCGGGTTATTGTAATGAGCAAGCGGCCCGGCAGAATAAAAGCTGAGTTTACCATCGACATTGAACGGCCGCGTCCCTATTATGATGCGCGGTTTGATGCACGTTTTAAGGAACTGCAGAAGGAAATCTGGGACCAGATTGCGACGGAAGCGTGACATAAGTAAGGTGGTGATGTTTATGGAAGAGGTATTGTCAGAACAACAAAAAACAAAAACAGGGAAAAAAACCAAAGTTTCAGCTCAACAGCAAATTATTCTGGGGAGAATTTTAACCGGGGTGATTGTTTTAAGCCTGTGGCAGGGACTTTCCGGCAGTGTTATTAAAGAGACTTGGATCAGTCAGCCGTCTTTGATTATTAAGCGGCTAATTAAAATGACCATGGATGGCAGTTTGTGGTTTCATCTTAGTATCACGCTGGAAGAAATGCTGATTGGTTTGATTGTCGGCATGGTAGTGGGGACTGCTTTGGGAATAGTAATGGCAAACAGTGGCAAAGTACAGCATTATTTTTCGCCGTATATTATGGCCTTATCCAGTTTGCCGCGGGCGGCGCTGGCACCGTTATTTGTGGTTTGGTTTGGGATTGGTCTGTATTCAAAAATTCTCATGGTAGTTATGATGGTGGTGTTTGTTGCCTACTATAATGCCTATGAGGGCATACGTAATATTGATAACGATCTTATCCAAATGATGAATTCTTATAAGGCAACCAGAATGCAAAAACTCCGGTGGCTAATTTTGCCGTCTATCGCTCCCTGGGTTATGAACAGCTTGAGACTGGGTATCGGCACTTCGGCTATCGGGGCAGTGATTGCCGAAATGGTAGGGGCCAATCGCGGTGTCGGCTACTATATCAACTATGCCTCAGCCTTGATTGATACCACGGGCATTTTTGCCGGGTTGTTTGTTATTATGATCGTGGCGGTTATACTGGATCAGATTATTGTATTGATTGAAAAAAGTATCTTTAAGTATCGCATACCGAATGAATAATACAAATGCTGAAAGGTGAGGAGAAACTATGAAAAACCTAAACAAAATAATTACCATAATACTTGCGGTTGTGCTGACCATGATGGTGGCGGCGTGCGGCAGCGAAAAGCCTTCAAACCCGGCAAACGCCGGTACACCGCGCAAAACAATTAAAATCGGCATGGTGGGTCAGACAATCGGACCGGTAGGAGTAGCCATTAATGATGGTTCCTACAAAGCAGCCGGGCTTGATGTGGAATTTGTATCCTTTAACTCCGGGGCCGATGCCGCACAGGCGTTGGTAGGCGGCAGCCTGGATGTATTCCAGGGCGGCTATGAACATGTGCTCAATCAGATCAATAACGGCTTGGATGTCAAAGCCTTTGCGCTCTTAAACAATGGATCCAGTTATCAGTTATTGGTTCACAGGGATTCACCACTACAGCAAGTGGCTGATGTAAAAGGCAAGGTGTTAGGGGTAACCAAGGCCGGCAGCCTATCCGATACCACCCTCAAAGAAATATTAAGAGAAAACAAGATTGACACTGTTAAAGATGTGCAAATCGTCAATGCCGGTACCGGTGCCACCATGTCGGCTGCGCTGGAATCGGGGAAAATAGCTGCAGGCATGGTCTCAGAACCTACCGCCTCCGCTATGACGGCTACCGGCAACTATAAAGTGTTTGTGGATCCGACTTTTGATACAGCCGGGCTGGTGCTGATCGGTAAACCGGAATGGGCGAAAAACAATGCGGAAACCTTAAAGTTGTTTTTGTCTGTGACGAAAAAAGCGGCGGAAAAATCCATTGCTGACCCTTCCTATGCCACCAAAGCGTTAAAAGCCTGGTATCCAGATCTGGATGATAAAGTGCTTACCAGTGCGGTCGTAAATATTTTCAAAAGAGTGCCTGCCAATCTAAAGGTAACAAAGACAGGTACCAATCAAGTACTGCAAACGCAGATAGCTGCCAAAATTATTTCTAAAGAAATCAGCTTTGAACAAGGGGTAGATCTTTCGTACCTTCCGTAAATAATCACAGCAAGGCCTGCACCTTTGCGGCAGCGGGCCTACAGGGATAATCTGTCAATAATCGGTTCTTGGAGGGAAAGATTATGCAAAAAGGTTTAAGAGATTTTCTCAGGATTCTTGAACAAAATGAGGAATTGGTTGTAGTCAATAAAAAAGTTAATCCGTTGCATGTATCGGCCTTAATCAGCGATTCGAATAAAGCTGTTTTGCTCCGGGATGTGGACGGATATGATATGCCGATCGTCGGCGGCCTGGTCCGCGATACACGCAAAATAGCCTTAGGCCTGGAGTGCCGTCATGATGAAATTGCACAGCGTTTATCGAATGCCATACAAAATCCGGTGGAAACAGTGATCGTAAAAGATGCTCCTCTCAAGGAAATTATTATTGGTGAAAAAGATATTGATTTGACGTTACTGCCACAAATTATGCAGCATGAAAAAGATGGCGGTCCTTATATCGGTTCGGGTGTGCAATTTGCTGTTCATGAAACATGGGGAAAAGATGCCGGCATTTACCGGCACATGTTCCGTACCCAAAATACTATGGGGGTGGATTTTAATTCTCCCAATGATATCCGTTTGTTTTACTCTGATGCCTATGAAAAGGGAAAACCTTTGGAAATGGCTGTGGCTATTGGTTTGCATCCCATTGAACTTTTGGCGGCTGATTGCAGCGCGGCTACTGGTCTGTACGAAATGACTATTGCCGGTGGTTTAAGAAAAGAGCCGGTAGAAATGATTCCTTGCGAAACGATTGATGTGGAAGTGCCGGCTAATGCCGAAATCGTGCTGGAGTGCGAGGTTCTGCCGACCGGTTGGACAACCGATGAAGGGCGTTATGGAGAATTTCATGGAATTTCCGGTGATGTTAAAAAGAATCCGGTTGTGAAAGTAAAGACTATTACCCGGCGTAAAGATGCCATCTTTCACTCCTTAATTATGCCCTGGGAGGTATACGGCCTTGGGGCGCCAAACCGTGAATTGCAGGCCTATAATATTTTAAAGGCAGTGCGACTGCGCCCTAAAGCTATTCGTACGACGGTAGGTTCCTGCAACTTCTTTGAACTCATTGTATCTCTTGACAACCCCAAACCGGGTGAAGGCAAAGCGGCCATCACGGCTCTCATGGCCATGATGGGGGTTAAACTAATTACCGTAGTGGATGATGACATTGATATTTATGACGATGAACAGGTTCGCTGGGCTGTGGCATTAAGAATGCAAGCCGACAAAGATGTTTTAATTGTAAGCAATTTGCAGGCAAAGCATGTCGATCCTTCAGTTCGCTCTTCCGAATTGCCCAAAGGGCAAATGCCGACTACCAGTAAAATGGGAATTGATGCTACCATTCCGGTCGGTATTCCGCGCAAGGCTTACGAGCGTCTTCAATATTTCAATCCTGACAATGTGCATCTGTCAGATTATCTGGACTAAGGGGGAGTAGAGATGGAAATCACAGCATTATCCAGGGAAATCGAAACTTATATTAAAGCAGAACCGCGCTTTTTTGCCGATGTTCTCAGAAAATTTAAGACTAATCCTTATAGAAATATACTGTTAGCCTGGGCAATCATTCGTGAGAAGAATATTTTGCAACGCAACGAGGAAGGTCATTATTTAATTAATGGTATAGATGCTGTTAAAGACTAATGTTTTGAGAATGAGGCGAGGCGGTCCATGATTGAAATCAATAAAACGCAGGGCGACATAAATATAAGCTTGCAGGCGATCGCGATGGGCAGTCAATGGAACATAGTTATTACCGGAGGTGCAGCCCATTTGGGAGCTGTCGCACTGGCTATTCCCCGTCTTAGCTTATCCGGTTCAGGAAAAATCAGCGCATCTGCATCGGTATTAAGTGTCACCGGGCATATGGATGACGAAATTGCCAGACCGGCTGCTCTATTTTTTGCTAAAGAACTGAATCAGTCAGTGGTTGTCAGTTGTGGCATTCATTATGATCAAATATCGGCAGAAGCAGTGCAGCGTATAAAAAAGCTCGTGGAAGAAACTCAGACAGAGTTCCTGGAAAAGATACGTATATAAGATGATGAAGCAGTTGCTATAGGGGAAGGGAGCAGTACTATCTAATGAAACTAATTGTTGGTATAACCGGCGCAAGCGGATCAATCTATGCACAATCACTTTTGGCGGCATTACATGATCTTTCAATAGATATAGCAGTTATCATGAGCAACATGGGACAAAAGGTGATGGAATATGAGTGCGGTATCACATCGACAGAAATTGCCAAACAATATACAATTTATGATAATAGTGACCTGTTTGCGCCTGTAGCCAGCGGCTCACAGAAATGGGACGGCATGATCATTGTGCCTTGTTCGGTGAATACCATGGGGGCGATCGCCAATGGAGTAGGCGATACGCTCTTGCTGCGGGCTGCTTCCGTAACCCTTAAGGAAAGTCGTAAACTGCTGATGGTGATTAGAGAAACACCGCTAAGTCTTATCAATCTGGAGAATATGTGCAAATTGGCCAGGGCTGGCGTCTGCATCATGCCAGCGTCACCTGGGTTCTACAACCGCCCAACCAAAATTGAAGATATTGTAGATGGAATGATCAGCCGTATACTTGATCAATTTAACGTTGAACATAGTATAGGACAACGTTGGCAGGAGGAACAACATGGGACGGGGGGACAGGTTCCTTGTCCCATTATAAAGCTATTTTAATATATTTGGAGGAAGGCCCTCCAAACCGCCATTTAGGTGGAGGTCTCAAACCACCGTAAGCTGCTATGGACAAAGCCATGGTAGGGGTAAGACACCGGGGACGCTCCTTATTTGTCAACTCTATGAAAGGGACAAATAGGGGCGTTCCCCTTTTACATAATTGAGGTATAATGCTGTTAGCGGTGATGGCTAATGGGCAGGCAAGCGAGACAATTAAGTAGCAGCGGTTTTTATGTCCACCTTTTACTCCGGGAAAAGCTAACGAGTAAATGTTTGTGCTTCTGGGAAATCTAATAATCAAAGAATGGTAAATTGTGTTCGAAAATTATTTCTCTCTACTGAAATTAAGCTATCCGGCGGATATAATACTATACACGAGGAATTTGAGTAAATGAATTACAATGATAAAGTTATAAGTATTACTAAGTATTTCGTATTAGCAGCATTTTTAGTACTTTTAATAAAGTATTCTGAGGGAATTTTATTACATCTAAAAAATATTGGTAACGCAGCTTTACCGCTAATCTATGGATTAGTTATAGCTTATATTTTAAATATCTTAACGGAAAAGTTAGAGAAAATGTACTTTCCTAAATCAAATAACAAAATTATAAAGGAATCGAGAAGAATTGTTTGTATCTTCTTATCCATATTGCTAATAACAGGCATAACAGTAATAGTAACTTTGATAGTTATACCGGAATTTGTGAATGCAGTCTCAGTTATAATAACTGTAATACCAGTCGCTTTAGAAAACCTGAAAGATTTCATTTCGACTAATAACGATAAGTATAAAGTAATTGGAGAAGCATTAGCGACACTACAAATCGATCTTGATGGAATTCTAAGAGATGCTAAGTCTGCCGCAGCAAGTGTATTTGTAGGTATTTTAAATTCTATTTTTTCCTTTGTTGGTTCTTTAACAAATAGTTTAATAACCATTGTTATTTCAACTGTATTTGCTATTTATGTTCTAGTAGAAAAAGAAAAGTTATCTATCCAGATAAGAAAGATAATGAAGGCGTTCTTGAAAAGTAAAACTATAGAGAAGATAGACTATTTGTTTGATGTTACTGATCGTGCATTCTCAAATTTTATTGTAGGGCAATGTGTAGAAGCATTTATTTTAGGCTGCTTATGCACTACTGGGATGATTTTGTTTACGTTTCCCTTTGCTGTTACAGTTGGGATTTTAATCGGAGTCACTTCGTTAATTCCAATTATTGGAGGATATTTAGGCGCAGCATTAGGATTTTTTTTGATTCTGACAGTAAGTCCAATGAAGGCTCTATTATTTTTAATTTTTATAACTATACTTCAGCTATTGGAAAACAATCTTATTTATCCTAGAGTAGTAGGGTCAAGCATAGGACTTCCAGGGATTTGGGTATTTACTGCAATAACACTAGGTGGCGGGCTGGGTGGAATTGTTGGCATGCTCTTGAGTGTGCCTATAGCTGCAAGTATTTATAAATTATTTATCGATAAGGTTGACGATCATTTTCAGGATATGTAGGGTATGAAAAGACGGTATCATTGTATAACAGGCAGGAGCTTTTTATTGTATGATTAATATTTGACGCGTAGGAAAGACAGTCATATCGGGCAACATTGCCTACGAGTTGTCGAAATTAGGTTATATCATCTCTTTTTAAGCTAAAATAAAAGGCAGCTCCTTCGTTGACTTTTCCGGTCATCCAAGCTATACCCTGATGCCTTTTGAGGATTTTTTGGCAGATGGCTAATCCTACTCCGGAACCTTCAAATTCATTATTGGAATGAAGTCGCTGGAAGATGTTAAACAGTCGGGATGCATATCTCATGTCAAAACCCACGCCATTGTCATGGACAGCAACAATATATTCAGTTTCAGTCTGTGTAGATGTAACGTTAATAGAGGCTTTTGATTTATGACGCGTATACTTTAAGGCGTTAGCAAGGATGTTTTGTACAAGAAGTTTAAGCATTAGAACATCGCCTTGGAGTGTAGGGAGTGGAGCCAGTGTAAATTCAATATCTCGCACAGGTTCCAGGGCAACTAGTTCAGTATATGTTTCGGAAAACAACTGGCTCAGGTTAATCGCCGTCAGATTCATCTTTATTTCCGACATACGGGATAAATCAAGCAGATGATCAATGATTTGGACGATTTCCTGCGATTTTTCCTGGATATTGCTGATTAGTTCCTGGCCTTCTGCATCAATTTTATCTGCATAATCAGCAGCAAGATATTCGGTAAGTTTATTTAGGGATAGTAACGGTGATTTAAGATCATGGGCGACAGAGTAGCAAAAACTGTCTAGTTCCTTATTCGCATGTTGCAGGGATTCAGCCTGTTTTTTTAGTTTGATGTGGGTGTTGACTCGGGCGAGCAGTTCCGAAGTATTAAAGGGTTTAGCTACATAGTCCTGTGCGCCTAGATTAAATCCTTTGCTGATACTTACTTCATCATTAAGAGAGGTCAAAAATATGATGGGAACTGAGCTGAATTTAGGATCGCTTTTGATCATCTGGCAGATCTCAAAACCATCCATTTCCGGCATATAGATATCAAGGAGAATTAAGTCAGGGATATGCTGTTCCAGCAGTTTTAAAGCTGTATTGCCTTTGGTAGCAACGCGGACATTAAAATTATTGGCTCGGAGGACAACTACCGCAGTTTCAATGTGTTCAGGGGTATCATCAACGATAAGTATTGTTGGTTGATTGGCAGGCTGATTAAATTCCATTCCAGATCATCTCCGTAAAGTCGTATGTTACTATTTATTTTAAATTAGTGATAACATAATCTCAAGATGCGCTGTTGATTAAAAAGATAAGAAAAGACTTGGCTTGTCCAAGTCCTTTAGGGTGCAGGCAGAAGCTTTAGTCGTTCTGACTTATTATCGGCAAGGTGATACTTTCTGATAATGTAAAAAAAATATTTGTCAACTGTATTTATTTGCATTACAATAAAGAAAAAAGCAATTTATGGCATAGTGGCCGTTTGAGCAATCAAACTTGCGACTATGCCTTTTTGCATTTTCGGTGGCGGAAGGTGAATTCATGTCGTCAAGATTTATTATAAAGCAGTCAACGCTTAGTGCCCTGCTGCTTGGGATTTTTCTTTTTATCGCGCTGCTGCTCGGGGGTAGCGTTATCTATATGAATATCAGTATTCAAGATGAGCAGACGGCAGAAAAAAGGCGGACAGAATTTAAGCAGTTAGGCATTAACCTGGCGGCCGCTTCTGACTATTTAACAGATGAAGCCCGCAAGTATGCTGTCACGACAGAAGCTATCCATATGTATAAATACTGGGAGGAGATTAATCAGACCAAAACCAGGGATTATGTTATCGCCCGGTTGGGGGAGCTTAATTCACCAAGCGCCGAAATGGAATTGCTGGCAGAAGCTAAGAAAAATTCCGACGCTCTTGTAGAAACGGAAAAAGAGTCGATGCGGCTTGTCCTGGAAGCACAAGGAGCAGATGAAAGCGAGATGCCGCCGGAGGTTGCAAACTTTCAACTAAACGAGAAAGATAAAAAATTAAGTGTCGATGAAAAACTAGCCAGGGCACGGGATATCATGTTTGACAATAAATATGACTTAGACAAGCGAGGTATTATGCAGCCCATTGCTCAGTTTCAAGATATTATGAATGCCCGGTTGGAAGCCGAATTATCGGCTGCCCGCGACAGAACAGAGAAGGCCGCGTTATTACAGGTCATCCTGGCAGTCATTATTATCGGTGCTGTCGCTACGCTGTTAAGACTGTTTTTTACCCAGGTGAATCGCCCAATTCAGAATTATAATGAGGTATTAACAGGCTTTTCGCTTGATGACGAACATTTTAGGCTTGTTCCTGACGGCTCACTGGAATTACGCCTGCTTGCCGACACTTTTAATAATTTGTTTAAATCGATGAAATCTGCCAAGGAAGAGGCCGAGCAGGCCAACAAGGCCAAGAGCGAATTTCTTGCTCATATGAGTCATGAAATCCGTACACCGCTGAATACGGTTATCGGCTATAATTACTTGCTTGGCAGTACAACACTTACGCACAAGCAGCAGGAATATATCGAAAATATAAGTAAGGCCGCAACAGGGCTGCTGGCAATTATTAGCGAAATTCTTGATTTTTCCAAGATAGAGGCGCAGCGGATGACCTTGGAAGCAGTGGAGTTTGATCTTTATGATACTGTTATGGAACTTTGCAGTATGGTAGAGGTAGAAGCCAGGAAGAAGGGCCTGATTTTTAACCGTGAAATTCAGTCTGATGTACCAAGGTATGTAAAGGGCGATATGGTAAAGTTTAAGCAAGTTATTCTGAATTTGCTTTCTAACAGCGTTAAATTTACTCATCATGGCAGTATTGGGGTTTTTTTAGAACTTATTGAAAACAAGGGCGATCACGATCATATTGTACTTGGCGTCAAAGTAACCGATACAGGGATTGGGATCAGTCCAGAGCAGCAGCAGCGGCTGTTTAATGCTTTTACGCAAGGGGATGCCTCGACCTCAAGAAAATATGGAGGTACAGGGTTAGGGCTGGCTATTTCCCGGAAAATGGTTGAGCTCATGTCCGGAAGCATTACTATTCACAGTGATGTTGACCAAGGATCATGTTTTAGTTTTTCTGTGCCGCTGGCAGCGGTTGACAAGCTTTCCTGTCACCGGACAGATGCTGAAAATAATAATAAGATCATGATCAAAAAACGAATTTTGCTTGTTGAAGATAATCTGATTAATCTGCAAATGACCAAGGAAATTCTTGAAACTTTTGGTTTCACTGTCGACACCGTTCCGAGTGGGAGAATGGCGCTGGAATGGATAGGCCAGGCAACTTATGACGCCATTTTGCTGGATATACGGATGCCGGAAATGGATGGCTATGAAACGGCACGCCGGATCATAGCCGCCACAGGGGAAAAATGTCCGCCGCTTGTGGCTTTATCCGCAGATGCTGTCCAGGGAGTAGCGGAGCAAGCCAGACAGGCCGGCTTTAGCGGCTATCTGACCAAACCATTGGAAGTTGCAAAGTTGATTGAGGTTCTCAAAGAGTATCTTTTTTTGCCGCAGGCGTCTGGGTCTGTAGCAGAAACAGTTTTCGATCAGTCTAACAACGATGAGTGCCTGGATGTTACAAGTGCTGTTACGCGGTTAGGCGGCAAAAAGTCTGCCTATAAACAGTTGCTGAAGCGTTTTTTAGGCCATGGCGAGGATGCCGGCACAATTGAAACGCAAATAGCAAAAGGCGACTTTGACGGCGCTAAGCTGTTATTGCATACACTTAAAGGCACGGCTGCCAACATTGGCGCCAACAGGTTAACCCAGGTTTGCTGCCAGGTAGAACAGGCATTAGAGCAAGAAAATGATCAGGTGCTACGCTTGGAAATAGAAAATCTGGCAATTGTCTTGGAGGAAACCTGTCTTTTTACAATTGAATATGAGGCTGGCATTACTGAACTGGTAGAAAATACAATGGCGATTGGTCAAGGTATTGATATCCGCGACATTCTCGATAAAATAGTGCAGTTGCTTGAAGCAGGCGATGCCGAGGCCTGTAGCCTGTTTGAGCAATCGCAAGCTATTCTTCAGACAGGTATGGGCAGTGATGCGTATTGGCAAATTCGCAATACGATACAGGCTTATGATTTTGATGAAGCGTATAACCAGCTTAAGGCCATTCTCGACCAAGAGTAAAAAATCAGTCCGCCCGGAGGGAGAAAACATGTATAAAGTTCTGCTCGTCGACGATGATAAGACTGCTCGCTATATTCTTAAGCGTTTCGACAAATGGAAGACATATGGGTTTGCTATTGCCGGTGAGGCCAGTGATGGTAAAGAAGCTTTAAAAATGCTCACTAATGAGAGCTTTGATCTGGTCATTACCGACATTAAGATGCCGGGAATGGATGGCATCGAGTTTTTGAACGAACTAAAATGTGTGCATATCGATATTTGTATGATTTTTCTCAGCACCCACAGTGACTTTAAGTATGCTAAACAAGCCATAAGGCTTGGGGTATTTGACTATGTAACAAAACCTGTTGATGATGCAGCCCTTTGCGAAGTATTGGAACGGGTTAAACACTGTCTGCAAGAAAAAGAAAGCAACCGGAGAAAAATACAGGAGGAGCAAAGACTGATCGAAGAAAGCCTCGCAATCCATTACCCGGTAAATAAGGAAAAAGAAATCATAACATATATCTTAACAGGCAATGCGGCAGCGCTGGTGTCGGCAGAAGATACCTTTAACGACTTAGCCGAAATGCTGGGGCGGGATAGCTTAAAATTGGGGCAATTGATGGAGATCATTCTTGCTAATGTCAATGCGGAACTAGTCAAACAGTTCCCGTGGTTACCCAACTTTGAAAGAACACTATATCAAGATCAGATAGTACGAAATGACTCGCTGGAGAGTATTAAAGACAGTTTTCTTACCTGTATTTCGCTAAAGATCAAAGTAATAAGGAAGTATGAGCTCCATCACACCGATAGTGTTATCAGAAGAACCTGCCAATATGTTATGGAGCATATTGAAGAAAATAACACCCTGGAGGTTGTTGCCCAGGAAGTGCAGTTGCATAAAGATTATTTAAGCAAAATGTTTAAGCAAAAAACAGGGTTTCATTTTATTGATTATGTGACAAAAGCCAAAATGGAGCATGCCAAACAACTGCTCGGCACAGGCAAGTATAAAAATTATGAAATCAGCGAAAAGCTTGGTTATAGCAGTCCGGACTATTTTTGTCGTCTGTTTAAAAATTACACAGGACATACGCCGCTGGAATATAAAAAAGTTTTCTTTTCAGTTTTTTGAGGGAAAATAGCGGGATTTTACTGTTCTCCTTGATGCGTAAACATTGTAAAATAGCATCAATAGAAAAGTAATCCAACCAGCACAGGCGCTGTGAGAAGACAATATCCTCTTAAGGATATGTCCCTTCTTGCAGCGCTTTTCTGTTTGGACTGTAGCGCTATGGAACTTTGTCAGCACCGTTAACGGCCGATGCGGTGTTGCAGTAATGAACAAGGAACGAAAGGTGGAAAATCCATGACAAATGGTGTTTTGCAAAAGTTAAAGAAGCGTCTTGCTGCTGCCTTAGCGGTGACGCTAACTGCAAGCGTAGTACTTACAGGCTGTTCTTCCAGCCAGCCCGCTAAACAAGCGGCGTCCCCGGCAAGCGAGACAATTAAAGTAGGTATTCTGCATTCACTCAGCGGGACAATGGCGATTAGTGAAGTATCGGTTAAGGATGCAGAACTGATGGCGATCGAAGAAATTAACGCTGCCGGCGGTTTATTAGGTAAAAAGATTGAACCGGTAATTGAAGACGGTGCGTCTAACTGGACTACGTTCGCAGAAAAAGCGAAAAAATTGATTCAACAAGATAAGGTTGCGACGGTGTTTGGCTGCTGGACATCAGCAAGCCGGAAGGCTGTACTGCCGGTATTCGAGGAGAATAAAGGGCTGCTTTGGTATCCGGTCCAATATGAGGGCATGGAGGCATCGCCTAATATCTTCTACACCGGGGCTGCTCCCAATCAGCAAATCGTTCCGGCTGTAGAATGGCTGCTGCAAAACAAAGGTAAAAAGATGTTCTTATTAGGTTCTGACTATGTATTTCCCCGCACAGCCAACAAAATCATCAAGGAACAACTAAAAGCCATGGGCGGCGAATTAATTGCCGAAGAATACACCCCTCTGGGACATACGGATTACAGCACAATTATCAACAAAATAAAGGCTTCGAAACCGGATGTTGTTTTCAATACGCTAAATGGTGACAGCAATGTTGCTTTCTTTAAACAGCTTAAAGATGCCGGCATTACGGCTAAAGACCTTACAACCTGTTCGGTAAGCGTGGCTGAAGAAGAAGTTCGCGGGATTGGTGCCGCCAATATGCAAGGCCATCTGGTTTCCTGGAACTATTATCAAACCACTGATACTCCGGAAAACAAGGAGTTTGTGAAAAAGTACAAGGCCAAATACGGGGCCGACCGGGTAACCGATGATCCGATCGAAGCCGCTTATATTGCCGTATATTTATGGGCCGAAGCTGTTAAAAAAGCAGGGACAACCGATATTGAAAAAGTAAAAGAGGCAGCAAAAGGCATTGAGTTTAAAGCGCCGGAAGGACTTGTAAAAATCGAGGGTGAGAATCAGCATATCTGGAAACCGGTTAGAATTGGTGAAGTTACCGCCGATGGTTTGATTAAAGAAATCTGGAGTACGGGCAAGACAGTAAGACCTGACCCCTATCTTAAGACCTATGACTGGGCCAAAGGGATAAGTAACTAGTACCTGTACAATGTATGCAGTCAAGGCGGTGCAGCGGCTGACTGGCCTTGCATCGCCTGACGGCTAAAATAAGGTGGTGGGCAGATGGAAACGTATATCTTGCAGCTTTTTAACGGCATTAGCGTCAGTTCAATATATATGCTGGCCGCCCTGGGGCTGGCCATTACCTTCGGCTTAATGAAAGTGATTAATATGGCCCATGGTGAATTCATCATGATCGGCGCCTATGCAACGTATGTTATTCAGAATATTTTTTTGCACTATGTTGATAAAAGTCTCTTTGGTTACTATTTTGTTGCCGCCATCCCCGTGGCTTTTCTTATCGCCGGAGCGATGGGTTTCCTGCTCGAATGTGTGGTGATTAAACATCTTTACGGCAGACCTTTAGATAGTATGTTAGCCACCTGGGGGATAAGTCTGGTTCTTCAGCAATTAGCCAGAAGTATTTTTGGTGCGCCCAATGTCGATGTAAAAAGCCCAGGTTGGTTAGATGGGGCTTTATTAATCTCTCAAGGCCTGCAGTTTCCTTATAAACGGCTTTTTATTATTGCCTTAGTTATTGCCTGTATTATTGGGGTGTTCGTTCTTTTGTATAAAAGTAAATATGGTATACGGATAAGAGCGGTTATGCAAAACAGAGAAATGGCGGCAAGCCTTGGTATTAATACCCGGCTGGTTGACGCTTATACGTTTGCTGTCGGCTCAGGAATTGCCGGTATTGCCGGCTGTGCCTTAACCTTACTGGGTTCGGTTGGTTCTACGATTGGCACTTATTATATTGTGGATACTTTTATGGTTGTTGTGCTTGGCGGTGTAGGTACATTGCTTGGTACGATTGCCGGCGGACTGGTAATCGGCACCGCGAATACCACATTTGAGTTTTTTACTAATACCTCATTAGGGAAAGTGTTAGTTTTTACCCTGGTTATTTTATTCTTACAGTGGAGGCCCAAAGGGCTGTTTACGATAAACAGCCGCTCGTTAGATTAAGCAAGCAAAGGAAGGAGGGCTACCTTTGAACCTTTTACATAAGATTAAATCCAAAGAAGAACTGGTTTTTATTGCGATCCTTATCGGCTTGGTTCTGGCACCTTTATTTTTGTCAGAGTTCAGAACCAATCTACTGGGAAAGTTTGTTGCCTACGCTATTTTGGCCATTGGGCTAGATTTAATCTGGGGTTATACAGGGATCTTAAGTCTCGGCCACGGGGTATATTTCGGCCTGGGGGCCTATGCTATGGCCATGTATTTAAAAATGGAAGCCGCAAAAGGTAAACTACCCGACTTTATGTCCTGGAGCGGCCTTGAGGTTTTGCCATGGTTTTGGCAGCCTTTTGCCAACGGGGCGGCAGCCATGGTCTTAGCAATCCTGATTCCAACAGTGGTCGCCTTGGTAATCGGCTATTTAACATTTAAAAACCGGATTCAAGGCGTGTATTTTTCCATACTGTCACAAGCGTTAGCCATTATCTTTGTCGTACTTTTTGTTGGCCAGCAAGCCTATACCGGCGGTACAAACGGCTTAACAAACTACAAAAGCATAATGGGTTTTCCGTTAGCGAATGATACTACCAAGCTGGTGCTTTATTATGTGGCGGTAGGTTTGCTTGGTTTGACCTACTATCTATGCCGGGTGCTGGTGGGCCGCCGGATCGGCAAAATACTGATAGCCATTCGTGACGGTGAAAATAGGGTCAGATTCTCCGGGTATAATCCGGCTGCCTATAAGATTTTTGTTTATTGTCTTTCAGCTGCGTTTGCCGGTTTGGCAGGTGCCATCTTTGTACCCCAGGTGGGTATTATTTCTCCGGCTGAAATGGGTATCGTTCCTTCTATCGAAATGATTATCTGGGTAGCGATCGGCGGCAGGGGGACGCTAGTCGGGGCGGTAATCGGAGCCATCCTTGTCAATGCCCTAAAGAGCGGTGTAAGTGAAAGTTTCCCTGATGTGTGGTCGTACTTTATTGGCGTGGCTTTTGTGGCCGTCGTTTTGTTTATGCCGGAAGGCATTGTGGGTCTGGTAAGGAAGTTTGCCCGCCGGTTAAGGCTACCCGGCAGTAAGGATGTTAAACCCAGTGAAGCTGCGTAGCAGTGAAAGGTGGTAGGTCAAATGGAGGCAATTTTACAAATTGATAATTTGACTGTTAGTTTTGATGGCTTCAAGGCAGTCAATAGTGTAAATACCGAGATTGCTCAAGGGGAAATACGATTTTTCATTGGCCCTAACGGTGCAGGTAAAACGACTTTGCTTGATGCCATTTGCGGGAGGGTCAAGCCTGTAGACGGCCAGGTTTTGTTCAAAGGAAAACTTGATGTGACAAGATATGCCGAACATGAGATTGTTAACATTGGTATTGGCCGCAAGTTTCAAGTTCCGTCGGTATTTACCAGTCTTACTGTAGATGAAAATATGGAGCTGGCCGTGGTCAAAGACCGCTCGCTGTATTCATCGCTTTTCGCCGGTATGAGTAAAGCCCAGCAAGAGTGTAATGACGATATCCTGAATACCATTGGGTTGTATGAAAAGCGCCGCAGGGAGGCATCAGCCCTGTCCCATGGTGAAAAGCAGTGGCTGGAAATCGGCATGCTGCTGGCACAACAGCCCAAGCTGATGCTGCTGGATGAACCTGTTGCCGGCATGGGAAGAAGCGAGACAGAGAAAACGGGAGAATTGCTAAAAAAGATTTGTCAGGACTGTACTGTTGTTGTTGTTGAGCATGATATGCAGTTTGTCAGAGACTTTGCCACTAAGGTCACGGTGCTGCATGAAGGCGCAGTGCTGGATGAAGGCAGTGTCTTCGATGTACAAAACAATCCCAAAGTCATTGACGTCTATCTTGGGCGAGGTGGCGAGCATGATGCTTAGTGTAAAAAATTTAGTGGCGTGTTATGGCGAAAGTACCATTTTAGACAAAGTAAATCTCGAGGTAGCGCCGGGGAAAGTTGTTTGTCTCCTCGGCCGAAACGGGGTTGGCAAGTCAACCTTTCTTAAAAGCTTGCTGGGTCTGGTGAATACTCCGCAAGGAAGTATTGTTTTTGACGGCAAGGAAATTATTAGTGACCCTACTTACCTGCGAGCCAGGCGGGGCATTGGTTATGTACCGCAGGGACGGGATATCTTTCCCCAGTTGACTGTAGCTGAAAATTTGCAGCTAGGCTTGGGCATGGCTGCAAGTAAAGGGGAAATCAGCGATAAAATATTCGGTTTGTTTCCTGTATTAAAAAACATGCTCGCAAGAAAAGGCGGCGACTTAAGCGGCGGCCAACAGCAGCAGTTAGCTATTGCCAGAGCCCTGGTGTCCAAGCCCAAACTGCTTATTTTAGACGAGCCTACTGAAGGGATTCAGCCGTCGGTTATCAAGGATATTGGCAGAGTAATTAAGCAGTTAAGGCAAGAAGGAAATATTACTATTCTGATTGTTGAACAGTATCTTGAATTTATCATGGATGTTGCTGACTACTATTATGTCATGGAGAAAGGGCAGATTGTTGCCGAGGGTTTGACCAAGGAGATCAATCAGGAAGAGATTCAAAAGCGAATGGCTGTTTAGTGAATTTGCTGGCAGGGGGTTAGACAATGCATCTGAGTCCGATGGAAAAAGATAAACTATTAATATATGTTGCCGGGCAGGTGGCGCGGGAACGGCTGAACCGGGGCCTGAAGCTCAATTATCCTGAGGCTGTAGCCTTGATAACTGCCGAGTTGCTTGAGCGCATTCGCGATGGTTATAGTGTGGCCGAGCTTATGGCAATGGGAACTGCCATATTAGGGTATGAGCAGGTTATGGAAGGCGTGCCGGAGATGGTTGATGAAATTCAGATCGAGGGAACTTTTCCCGATGGCACCAAATTGGTTACCGTGCATCATCCGATTCGCTTAGCAAGGAGGACTTAATTATGATACCGGGTGAACTGATATTGGCAAATGAGGATATTAGCGCCAACTGTAATCTGGCAATTGATAGAATAATAGTAGAAAATACCGGTGACCGGCCCATCCAGGTCGGTTCTCACTTTCATTTTTTTGAGGTCAACAGGTACTTGGAATTTGATCGAACTATGGTCTGGGGGATGCGGCTTAATATTCCTTCGGGAACAGCTGTGCGTTTCGAGCCTGGCGAGAGCCGCACCGTTGAGCTTGTCCAATTTTCCGGTACAGGTCCCTGGTATGGTGCCAATAACTTAACAGCAGGCTCGGCCGACAAGCAGCAATGTATTGACAAGGCCAGAGAAAAGGGATTTATAAAATAGCTTGTGCTAAGAGCTAAGGGGGGACTAGCGTGAGTTTAACCATGACAAGACGGCAGCATGCCGATATGTATGGACCGACTACAGGGGATAAAATCAGACTAGCTGATACTGAGCTATGGGCTGAAATTGAAAAAGACCTGACAAAACCGGGCGATGAAGCCAAATTTGGCGGCGGCAAGGTTATCCGCGACGGTATGGGCCAGGACCCGGAGGCTCTTGCCGAAGCCATGGACCTTGTTATCACCAACGCGGTGATTATTGATCATTGGGGGATTATCAAGGCCGATATCGGCATTAAAGACGGCCGGATTTACGGGCTCGGTCAAGCCGGTAATCCGAAAACCATGGCTGGTGTCAGCCTTCCCATCGGCGCCGGCACAGAGGTTATTGCCGGGGAGAATTACATCGTTACCGCCGGCGGCATAGACTCGCACATTCACTTCATTTGCCCCCAGCAAATCGAAGCAGCCATTTCCTCAGGCATTACAACTATGCTGGGTGGTGGTACCGGTCCGGCAGCAGGCACCAATGCTACCACCTGTACACCCGGTGAATGGAATATGTACCGCATGCTGCAGGCGGCAGAAGCTTTTCCCATCAATCTTGGCTTTTTTGGTAAAGGAAACAATTCGTGTCCTGAGGCCTTAGTCGCCCAGGTTAAATCCGGGGCAATCGGGCTCAAATTACACGAAGACTGGGGTTCTACTCCGGCAGCCATTGACTGTTGTCTTAAGGTGGCTGATGAGTTTGATGTTCAGGTTGCCATTCATACCGACACGCTCAATGAAGCCGGCTTTGTCGAAGATACCATTACGGCCATTGCCGGCCGGACGATCCATACCTTCCACACCGAAGGCGCCGGCGGCGGCCATGCACCAGACATTATTAAGGTAGCTTCACTGCCGAACGTCCTGCCGTCTTCCACCAATCCTACCAGACCGTTTACCCTGAATACCCTGGAAGAACACTTAGATATGCTGATGGTCTGCCACCATCTGGACCGCAATGTTCCGGAAGACGTTGCTTTCGCTGATTCGCGCATTCGCCCGGAAACAATTGCTGCCGAAGATATCCTGCACGACCTGGGGGTTATTTCCATGATGTCTTCAGATTCCCAGGCTATGGGGCGGGTTGGTGAGGTTATAATCCGGACATGGCAGACAGCCCATAAGATGAAGCTGCAGCGGGGAGCGTTAGCAGGCGACGGTTTGCATAAGGATAACAACCGTATTAAGCGGTATATCAGCAAATATACCATTAATCCCGCCATAACTCACGGTATCAGTCAGCTTGTCGGTTCGGTAGAGCAAGGAAAACTGGCAGACCTGGTATTGTGGCAGCCGAAGTTTTTTGGGGTGAAGCCAGCCCTGGTTATTAAGGGCGGCTTGATCATGAATGCGGCGATGGGTGACGCTAACGCTTCGATTCCTACACCCCAGCCGGTCATTCAGCGCCCGATGTTTGCTGCTTTTGGCAAGGCTATTGCCAGTTGTGCAGTTACTTTTATTTCGCAGGCTGCCGCTGCGCTCAAGTTATCAGAGCGGCTCAGACTTGAGAAACAACTGGTACCTGTTAGTAACTGCCGCAATATTGGCAAACAGGATATGAAGCATAACTTTGCAACCCCCGATATTGCCGTTGATCCGGAAACCTATCAGGTTACCGCTGATGGCCAGGCGCTGGTCTGTGAACCACTGGCAGAATTGCCTTTGGCTCAGCGGTATTTCCTATTCTAAATTGAAACTAATGTAACAAGGAGTAAGTCGCTATGATTATTCATCAGGTTGTAGGCAAGCTGGCAGAGTTAAATTTGGGTCATCATCATGGAAACACGGACTTTACTATCGAAAGAGTGATACTGTCCTGGGATGAGCTTCATAAGCGAATTTTGCGTAAAACTACCGATGTCGGCCGGGAAATCGGCATACAGCTTGAGAACGGACATTTACATCCCGGCGATATTTTGCATCGCGAGGGTAAGCATGTAATCATTGTGGAAGTCAAAGCCGAAGCTGTTTTGGTTGTGTCTGTCGGCACTATGCGTAATATGGGTCTGGCGGCTCATGCCATCGGTAACATGCATGCTCCGGTCGAGATAACGGCAGAAACAATTATTACACCGTATAATTCTGTGTTAGCGGTTCAACTGCAGAAATTGGGTTTAGAAACACAAGTGGAAAATCGGCCTTTTGCCCCATGAGCAGCCAGCATTCATTACAAGCAAGACTAAGGCTAATGCAGCTCGCCGATTCGGCTTTTCCTTCAGGAAGTTTTACACAGTCGTTTGGGCTGGAAACGTTTATTCAACGTGGTGATATTAACAACAGCCAACACTTGACCAGCTATATGGCAACCTATCTCTACTATACCTGGCGCGCTACTGATTTGTTGGCGGTCAGGCTTGCCTGGCAGGCAGCCCGGACGCTGAACATGAACAAGCTGATTGTTTTAGATAAACGGCTTCATGCCATGAAACTACCTTATGAAAGCCGGGAGGGTAGTGTAAAAATGGGTAAGCGGCTAAGACAAATTTTAGGTGAAATCGACCAAGCGTATCAGCCTGCCGGCATGTTGCCTTGTTGCCATCATGCCATTGTATTTGGCCATTATGGTTCGATGGCTAGCGAGCTTGAGCCGCTGCTGGCAGCCTATGCCCATGCTGCCGTTGTTTCGTTAGTTGCCAATGGCGTACGGGCCATTCCGCTGGGGCAGACTGGCGGCCAGCAAGTCATTGCTCAGCTCCAGCCACTGGTAGAGGTGTGTATTAACTGGGCTTTAACGGCGACAGAACAGGAATGGGGCGGAAGCGCCCCGGCCTTTGACTGGGCTGGTATGGCTCATGAATGTTTATATTCACGAATCTTTATGTCATAGGAGGCCGAGGAAATGAAACCCATTCGCATTGGCGTAGGCGGACCGGTAGGTTCGGGAAAAACGGCCCTGATTGAAAAATTAACCCGTTACCTGGCGGCGGAGTTTAGCTTAGCGGTTATAACCAACGATATTTTTACCAAGGAAGATGCTCAGTTTCTCTGTCGTAACGGCATTTTGCCCCCTGACCGGATTATTGGTGTCGAGACAGGCGGCTGTCCCCACACGGCCATACGGGAAGATGCTTCCATGAATCTTGAAGCAATCGAAGCTTTACTGGAGCGCCATCCCGGCCTGGAGATTATTTTTGTAGAAAGCGGCGGTGATAATCTGGCGGCAACCTTTAGTCCGGAACTAGTTGATGTGGCCATCTACATTATTGATGTAGCGCAAGGGGAAAAGATTCCCCGCAAAGGTGGCCCGGGCATTACCCGCTCAGACCTGCTGATTATTAATAAAATTGATTTGGCCCCGTATGTTGGTGCCAGTCTGGAAGTTATGGCCGGCGATTCTCGCCGCATGCGCGGCGAGAGACCGTTTTTGTTTACAAACTTAAAGACCGAAGAAGGCCTTGCTGAAGTTTTGTCCTGGATTCGTCATAATGTCATTATGGCGGATATTGCCTGATGCTGGCCAGGTTAAAACAGGGCGTTATTCAGGCCGAGGTATCTTTAGTAAATGGGCGCAGCGTGATTAGTTCCCTGCGGCAGCGGATGCCGCTGCGTGTCTCCAGCCCGCTTTATCCTGTCAGTCAACAGACGGTAAGTTTTTTTATCATGAATCCTGCTGCTGGTCTTCTCCAGGGAGACCAGCATACTATTTATCTATGTGTTAAAGAAGGGGCGCAAGCTGTCGTTCTGGGTCAAGGGGCTACCAAGGTTTTTCGCTCCCCACAACGCAACTTTTCCCGGCAGTTTACGACAATCTGCATAGAGGCCGGGGCAAGGCTGGAGTATCTGCCGGATGTGGTCATTCCCTTTGCGGAAAGCTGTCTGCTAAGCAGAACCAACATCTTGGTTTCAAGCAAGGCCTCGGCACTGTTTTGGGAAATTAACGCCCCCGGCCGTGTCGCTCGTCAGGAGCTTTTTGCCTATCATAAACTGGATCAGCAGACCAATGTCTATAGTGACCGGGAGTTAATTTTCAGCGACCGGTTTGTGCTTGAGCCGTCAAGTATTCCTTCTGAGTTGCAGTCCTGGCACAATCCTCTTGGCCTGGTACATGGTTATACGCATACCGGTACCTTTTGGACCATTGACCCTAATGCCGAACAGGCAATAGGCCAGGTGCTGCAGCGAAATACTGAAGAGGAAGAAGGTTATCTTGAGAAAATAGCCGGCAAATACAGTGTACTGCTGGCCGGTACTAAACTTACCAGACAGGCCTATTGTTTTCGGGCATTAGGGCGCAGTGCCGACAATATTCAGGCAGCCTTCAAAGAACTATGGCAGTTTTTCCGTAACCGGTTATTTAACCAACCGGCCTGGCCGTGGCGAAAGTACTGAGTCACGAGTTGCTCATAGCTGTAACCATCGCCGGTTACAGCATAAATGTTGCCAAAGACATCACCTTAAACCCTCATTTACATAAGTTCAAAGATTTTTCGCCGTTAACAATGATACGGATCGCCGCCACCATTCATATGTACAAAAAGGACGAGGAACACTTCGACGTGCTCCTCGTAGATAACAATCATGGCTTTGTCTAGAGCGGTGGCGATATTGTCAAGATTGTTTAAATATCGGCAAGTTTCCTCTCGAAAGCCGTGTTTTCTTCTCAATAGAGTGTGCAGGAATAAAATGAATAATAGCGAATACGATAATAGAATATTTTTATAATTTAACTATAATTAATCTATTGCAAATCTATGATAGGTGGTTTATGAAAGATAAAATAGTTGTTGGTATTGATGCTGGTTCTTCGGCGATTAAAATTAGCTTATACGATGGTGAAACATTCGAAAACAGCCTCAGTCCATCCAGCTGGAACCCGAAAGAACAGGCTGCCGGTTTGCTGGAGACCGTGCTTGCCGGACAAGGCCATACGCAAGCTGCATATATCGTGGGAACAGGTTATGGGCGGCTCAATCTACCGTTTGTAACCAAAGCCATGACAGAAATAACCTGCCATGCCAGAGGGGCAGGTTATTTATTGCCTGAGGCCAGGACGGTCATTGACATTGGCGGACAGGATGCTAAAGCCATTAGGGTAGATGACTGTGGTAAGGTTCAGGATTTTGTTATGAATGATAAATGTGCAGCCGGGACAGGCCGGTTTTTGCAGGTTATGGCTAATGCGTTGGGGCTTGATGTTGCTGATATTGGGAGTATTGAGGCCGATGCTGGCGGCCAGGTGTGTACGATAAACTCTATGTGTACAGTATTTGCCGAATCTGAGGTTATCGGTCTTGTTAATCGAGGTGTTTCCCGTGAAGCGATCATTGCCGCTTTATACACTTCGATTGCTAACCGGGTGGCAGTTATGGCAGCCGCGATTCAACCGCTGGCGCCGGTTGCTTTCACCGGCGGTGTGGCTCAAAACAGGGCACTCAGGCTGCAGCTTGAGGCCAGGCTGGGTTTGCCGGTTATTACCTCGGTCCAGGCGATATTTGCCGGATCAATTGGGGCGGCATTATATGCCTGGGATGCTGCCAGGTAGTTTTTATTAAATACAGATAAATGGGGGAGAAGTTAATGGCAGATGCGTTTACTATGCTCAAAGATATTAAGGAAACAGGGAAAAAAGTTGTAGGTTTTTACTGTGTTTATGCCCCGCAGGAACTGGTGCTGGCGGCCGGTGCTTTGGGGTTTTCCCTGTGTGCAACCAAAGAAGAAGGAATCCCTGACGGCGAAAAAACACTGCCGCGCAACTTTTGCCCGCTCATCAAGTCTTCCTATGGTCTGGCGGTAACCGATAAGTGCCCCTATTTTCTATATGCGGACCTTATTATTGGCGAAACAACCTGCGACGGTAAGAAAAAAATGTTTGAGCTTATGAAAACCTTTAAGCCTGTGCATGTAATGAAAATGCCCCAGAGTTATCTTGACGAAAGTGATAAGGCTTATTGGCTAAATGAGGTAAGGCTATTAAAAGAGCTTCTGGAAGCTGAGCTTGGCACTACAATTACTGATGAAAAATTGCAGGACGCGATAAAAGTACTTAATGAAGAACGCCGGCTGATGCAGCAGCTGGCAGAATATATGAAAAATGACCCGGTACCAATGACTGGACAAGACTTCCTGAAGCTTCTCTGGGGCCGGAATTTCGTAACAGACCGGACTGAGTTCGCCGAGCAAATTAAGGCTGTTATCAGTGATATTGAGGATAGCGTAGCCAACGGAGAAGCTGCAAAGCCTAAAGGGGCAAAACGGATTTTGGTTACCGGTGTGCCGACAGGCGTAGGTGCTGACAAGGTGATAAAGATTGTAGAAGACTGTGATGCGGCTGTTGTGTACATTGAAAACTGTTCAGGGATGAAGCAGTATGTTACGCTTGTAGACGAAACAAAGCCACCCCTTGTTGCTATTGCCGAAAAATATCTGGCAATTCCCTGTTCATGTATGAGCCCGAATCCTACCCGTATGCAGCAGCTTGTCCAATTGGTTAAGGATTACCGCGTTGACGGTGTTGTTGATATTACCTGGCAGGGCTGCCATACCTACAATGTTGAGAGCCGGGTAGTCAAAGAGTTTCTAAAACAGAACGGTAATACCCCATTTCTGCAGATAGAGACCGATTATTCCCAGGGTGACGTTGAGCAAATTAAAACAAGGGTACAGGCTTTTCTGGAGATGATGGCCTAAACTTAGCTGCGCTGCCGGCAAACGCTCTCAACAGGACAGCCCTCGCAGGAGGGCTTCTTTTTGCAATGTCGCTTGGCATGCTCAACAATAAGACCATGAAATTCACCATAGAGATACACATCCCTGGGCAGATTTTCCTCAATCTTCAGCCGCAAGCCGTCATAGGTACTGGGTATATCATAACCAATCCTGTGTAATATGCGTTTCGTATAGGTATCCACCACAAAAAAGGGTTTGTTCAGGGCATATAACAAGATAGAATCAGCGGTTTCCCTGCCGACACCTTTTACGGCAAGCAGTTCAGTCCGGAGTACTTCGCCGTCGCTTGCGGCTGCTTTTTCAATATTGTACCCATAGCCCGCATACCATTGTGTCAGTGCTTTTAGTTTGACGGCTTTTTGATTATAATAGCCACTGGAACGAATGAGCTGTGCCAGTTCGCCGAGATCTACCCCGGCGATAAAGGTTGGGGATAACCGGTCGCCTAAGTTGACTAAAGCCTTTTCCACATTGGTCCAGGTGGTGTTTTGCGTCAGGATGGCACCAACCATCATTTCAAAGGGTGTCTTGGCAGGCCACCAATTCCGTTGACCATAGGCATTCAGCAGGGTATTGTATAACTCATGTAATCCATTCATAATAAGGCTCCTTACCTTTATGCCTGAGCGGCTTATTTTTGGGACGAAATCCATGTATCTATTATAATATGTTCGGCCTGAAAATTCCTCTCTTGGTTGCAGTAATATTTGCAGGATATACTTGACAAATGGTTTCAGCTTCGATATCATTTATACAACTAGCCAATAATTTCATACTAACTCTTATCCAGAGAGGTCGAGGGACTGGCCCGATGACACCCGGCAACCGGCGTATTTACGCGTAAGGTGCTAATTCCAGCAGGAATCAGTAGATATTCCTGGGAGATGAGAGGGGATTAGGTATATGTACATATGCCCCCTCTATGAGGGGGCATTTATTTTTACATGTTAGCTACAAATAGCTTAAAAGAAGGGGGCGTAGTCCATGGTTGTTACCTTTTTCCCTGGCTTTAAATGGCGGTCACAGCTTAAGCAGGCCCAGATAGCCAGCCCGGAGAACCCGTTTGAATTGGTGCAAGGCGGCTGTTTGACAGATATAACGGTTGCCTATGAAACCTATGGTACGCTTTCAAATGACCGTGATAATGTTATCATGGTGGCTCATGCACTGACTGGTGACAGCCATCCTGCCTCGCATGAGCACTATGATGAACAAGGCTGGTGGGAACCCTTAATTGGCCCAGGACGGACGCTTGATACTGATCGGTTTTATGTCATTTGTGCCAATGTACTTGGCGGCTGTCAGGGGACAACAGGCCCTGCTTCGCCTGATCCGGCTACCGGTAGACCTTATGGTATGCAATTTCCTGAGGTTACTATTAAAGATATGGTGCGGGCGCAGAAGAGGCTGCTTGATGTACTTGGGATTCATCATCTTGCGATGGTGGTTGGCGGTTCAATGGGCGGGATGCAGGCGCTTGAATGGGCGGTAAGTTACCCGGGCTTTATCGATGCCGCTATTGTGATTGCCGCTCCCGGTTATGCAGCGCCACAGGCCATTGCCTATAACCGGGTGGGCCGTCAGGCAGTCATGCTTGATCCTGCCTGGAACAATGGTGATTACTATGGGGGGCGGGGACCTGAAAAAGGCCTGGCTGCGGCCCGGGCTCTTGGTATGATTACCTATCAAAGTGAGCTGTCTATGGCGTATAAATTTGGTCGTCGTATACGCAGCGGGCAGTTCGAAATAGAAAACTATCTTGATTATCAGGGGATAAGTATTGTAAAAAGATTTGACGCGAATTCCTATCTCTATCTGCTCCGGGCACTTGATCTTTTCGATATAAGCGCCGGTTATTCATCCTATGAAGAGGCTCTGAGCCGTATCGATGCCCGGGTACTTATTGTAGGGGTAAGTTCAGATATTTTATATCCGCCGCATCAGCAGGAAGAATTGGCGGAAACTTTGCGCAGGGCGGGAATTCGTACTGAGCTGGCTATTATTAACAGTCCACACGGGCATGACGGATTTCTGATTGATTTCCAGTTGCTGCGGCCAATATTAACAGAGTTTATTAATTCTGCCTTGCAGGCGCCTGTTGCCGTGCCAATTAGGCAGTGGTTTAGGTTCCGGCCTTCCAGCCTGGCCTATCTGGGGGCTCGCCTGATACCGGAGATTTAGTTCAGTGAGGAATGCTTATAAACCTTTTTCTCCTCCTATAACCGCAGGTAATTATGCCTATGCATAATAGATATTTTACTTAATTGTCAAGTACCCTTACACTAAAGATAAGCAGTAGGCATTTAGGTAAAGGGGAGAAAGTATATGCAAGGGTTACTAACATGGATATTCGGCTATAAAATGCCGTACAATGATAATGAAGCAATAAAACAGGGTGTGCTTGTTGATAAAAGGGAAAAAGTTGTGCCCATTCCTGTTATCCGGGACATAACCCAGACAAAAGAATTCTGGGATCGCGCAGTACCCTCGTAAGTGTAGTACAAATCTGAAAATGGTCTTGACAATTATTGGTAAGGCCAGCCATAGTATAAGGTATATAGTTCTTTTCTAGAACTATATACCTTATTTTGATGTTAGGGGTACAACTGGCGTGGATATTCTGCATTTGACATATTTTATTGAAGTGGCGAAACAGGGGAGTTTTACCAAAGCTGCCCAGGTTCTTCATGTCTCGCAGCCTTCAATCAGCAAGATGGTGCGCAATCTGGAGGACGAACTCCGGGTAATTCTGATTGACAGATCGGCTCGTAAGATTAAGCTGACTGATGCCGGACAGGCTCTCCATGAACGCGGTATTAAGATTATTGAATCACTTAACAATGTCGCTGTTGATCTTGATGATTTAATGGCTGGACGCAAGGGCCAGATCAGTATTGGTATTCCGCCGATGGTTGAGACGAACTTTTTTGCGATAGCTATCGGGGAATTTAAGAAAAAATACCCTGACATACTAATTGAGTTAATAGAGGTTGGCTCTAAAGCAATCGAAAGTATGGTTGAAGCAGGTGAACTGGAGATCGGTGTTGTTGTGTTGCCTGTTAAAAATAAAACTAATTTTTCTATGTTTGCTTTCATCAAAGACCCAATCCTGCTCATCGTGCACCCTGAACACAGGCTGGCTGCACAGGATATTGCCCATATTACCGACCTGGACGGCGAGTCTGTGGTTATGTTCCGTAAGGATTTTGCCCTGCATGATCATATTATCGAGAAATGTCGTGAATACGGTTTTATGCCGAAGGTATTATGTGAAAGCTCCCAATGGGATTTTATGGTGGAAATCGTGGCAGCTAAATTGGGAGTGGCGCTGTTACCCAAGATCGTATGTGACAAACTTAGCCGTGATGTTGTCAAGGCACTGCCGCTTGTTGAAGAAATCAGACCCTGGCATCTGGCTGTAATCTGGAAGAAAGATACCTATCTCTCCTTTGCCGCCCGTGAGTGGCTAAAATATGCTGCCTGTCTATTTGGCGTTGAAGTGAAACTGGAATAAAGCCGGCATAAACACGCAGTGGCCGGCTTTTTGGACAAAAAAAAAGCCTGAGACACCTGGTCTTTAGGCTTATGACGTGGGCATATTTAATGCCTATGTGTAGTTTACACTTTGTAGGGATAAAGGTAAAATACATAATAAGAATACCTGCTATTACTTAAAGTTATGGGATTGGCTATTCTCTTTTTGTGTCCCAGTGGGTTTGTACAGGATATTTGCTTATGCAGCGCGAAATACAAAAAAGTATAATCTAAGAAAATGAGCGTGAAGGGTTGGAGACATTTTGCGATTTGAGGATGTTTGTACTGTATTTTGGCGGGACTGGGTAGTATTAAACCGGCGGCTGGTTAAATTTGTTTTGTCCCGGATGATTAGTCCGGTATTATATCTGGTGGCGTTTGGCTGGGGCTTGGGGCGTAGTCTTACCGTTAATGGCGGGAGTTATCTGGATTTTATTTTACCAGGCATTATGGCGCTTAATGCGATGAATATCAGTTTCAGTGCTGTGGGTTCGCCGCTCAATATGAGCAGGTTATACCATAAAACGCTGGAGGAATACCTGATTGCGCCGGTCAGTCCGGGATCTTTTGTGGCTGGTAAGGTGTTGGCCGGGGCGCTCCGGGGTCTGATCTCATGTGCGATAATTTTTGTGCTGGCATTCTTCTTTGGTGCTAATTTTGCCATAAGTCCAGGCTTTCTTTTGACCCTGGCGCTTACCTGTCTGCTGTTTGCCGCCATGGGGCTGGTGGCGGCGATGCTGATCAATTCGCATGAAGATATGGCTAGTTTTAGTACCTATGTACTGCTGCCAATGTCATTTTTATGTGCTACTTTTTTTACGCCGGATAGACTACCGCTGGCATTGCGCTGGTTTATTGACCTGCTGCCGTTAACCCATGCTACCTATGCGTTGCGGGCCATTGCTGCGGGTATGGAGACACCCTGGGTTTCTGTTGGTGTGTTGGTAGTATATACCGTACTTTTGCTCGCTATCGGAGTTTGGACTATGATTCGGGTAAGGGACTAGATCAGTAACAGCTACTGAAACGAAAAAACGGGTAGAGTGTATAGACACTCTACCCGTTTGTCACATTTATAAGGTCATAACTACTTTTCCCAGCACATGACTGACCGGAACAGGACCAATATAGCGGCTGTCACTGGAGTTATTACGATTATCGCCTAACACATACACCTGACTTGGTGGAACAATAACTTTTTTAGGAGCGGCAGCGCGCATGGCTTCCTTAATATAAGGTTCGTCAAGCAGTGCGCCGTTGCGATATACCTTGCCGTCCTTGATTTCAATAGTATCGCCAGGCTTGCCAACAACCCGCTTAATCCAGATATGATTGTCGACCTCAGCCAGTTTAGCAACACTAAGGTATGTGGAAACTGGGTCGGCAAGGTCGTCCTTAACGCTACGATCGCGGAATACGCGGCTGTCAATAATAACAATGTCGCCATACTCAGGCGCATTGGCAAAGGTATGGGACAACTTTGATACAAATACATAATCATTATTGTGCAGGTTGGGCTCCATCGAGCTTCCTACGACCCGGGTGGGCTGAAATACAAAAGCGTTAATCACAATGGCCAGCGCTAAGGCCACGGCCAGGCTGTATGTCCAGTCGGCAATCTCTTTAATGAGTTTCATTATTGAATTCCCCCTAACATTAAAATTTTAACAGATAGCTTTGCTGGGAGCAAGGATTATTACAAGTAGGATAGATGGAATTATTGGTAAGTGCGTATATAAAAAACCTCTTTTGTAACAAACTAAACCAGAAATTCAAAGGAGGTACAGTATATATGGCTAATGATACCCTAATTAAAAGCGATGATACTACTAGCCGTGGTGATGTTGAATCAGTGCCCAATAAAGGTGACGCCAGCGGCACCAATAATCCGGACGAGCATTTCGATGTGCATAAGAATGCCCGAAAGTATTATGATATTGAAAAAGCCCCTGCCTCTATGCCTGAGGTACATAAATGGCAGCGGGAACACATCAAGGTGCATGACCAGAGTAAGGACGGTTTTCCACTTAATGTTATTATTGACCCGGCCATGCGCGAGATGTATCAGCACGTTCATGCCCAGGGTTTAACCAACGTATTTGACCGCTTTGAGCAACAGGAAAAAATCCGCTGCAGCTTCTGTTCTTCCGGCCTGTCCTGCCAGCTGTGTGCCAACGGACCTTGCCGGATCAGTGCCAAGGCGCCCCGCGGCAACTGTGGTGTTGATGCCGATGTTATGGTTGCGAGGAACTTTGTGTACCGGCATGTTACTATTGGAACCTCAGCTAATATCTTCCATGCCCAGCAGGCAGCTCGTACCCTGAAAGCGGCTGCCGAAAAACCGGATAGCGGCCTTAAAATACGGGACAGCCAAAAACTCTTAAAATACGCGGAAATGGCAGGCCTAAACAGCCATGAGGATATTAATAAAGTAGCAGTCAACTTTGC
Source organism: Sporomusa sp. (assembly GCA_029256645.1). The sequence goes on from JAQSXM010000002.1 coordinate 30,095, forward strand.
TAACTGGGTTCTTGCGGATATGGGCAAACCTTACTGGGAAGAAGCAGCTATGGTTAAAGCCTTTGCCCCTCCCAAACGCCAGGAACTGTGGCGTAAGCTGAATATCTTCCCCGGCGGTGGTTTCAGCGAGGTCGGTTTTGCGCAAACCAAGTGCATGACTAATCTCAACGCTGATGCAGTCGACTTTTTGTTAACCTCTGTCCGGCTGGGTATAATCAATGAATACCAGGGGCTGTTTGCACTTGATATTCTTCAGGAAATACTTATGGGTACGCAAAAAATCCGTACTGCCAAGCAGAATATGGGACTGCTCAAAAAAGAGATGGTTAATGTAATTACCAATGGCCATATGCCCCTTACCGCTCATGTTGTTATTGAGCTGGCCTCTACACCTGAGTGGCAGGACAAAGCCAGGCAGGCCGGGGCCAGTGGTCTCCAGATACTTGGCCATGTCTGCGAAGGCCAGCAACTGTTAAATTATAGCGATACCGGGGCGATGAGCGCTTACGCCGGGCAAGAGGGCGAGTGGCTCTCAGAGGAGTATCTCCTGGCAACCGGCGCTGTGGACCTCTTTATGTTTGATTATAACTGCACCATTCCTACCCTGCCACTCTATGCCAAACGGTTTGGTACCACGATGGTAAGCACCCATGAAGTCATTCGTATGCCAGGCACCGAGGTTGTCGAGTTTAAGCCTGAAGAGATGAAACAACAGGCGGAGAAAATCCTCGATATGGCAATCGCTGCTTTTAGCAAACGTAAAGCCGAAAACCGGGAGGTATACATTCCACCCCACGTATCTGATGGTTGTATGATTGGTTTTAGCACCGAGTCAGTCAAAGAGGCGCTTGGTGGTTCCTGGAAACCGCTCATAGATGCAATTGCTGCCGGTAAAATCCGGGGTATTGCTACTATTGTCGGCTGCACTACCGCCCGCTATGGTCAGGGTGGCAGTAATATCTTCCGCATCACCAAAGGCTTAATCGAAAAAGACATTCTGATTTTATCAGGTGGCTGTACTTCCTCGGTGATGGAATATACCGGCCTAACCAATCCGCAGGCTGCCGAAGAATGCGGGCCTGGACTCAAAGAGGTGTGTAAAGCCCTTGGCATTCCGCCTGTGCTCTCCTATGGCGCCTGTGTCGATATCGGTAAGATGACCCAAACAGCCAAAGAAATTGCCGATGCTTTGGGTGTGGATACCAATATGCTGCCAATTGTCATCGGTGCCCCTGAGTATCTGGAGCAAAAGGCTGTTGCTGATGCCTGTACTGCGATCGCTTTAGGGTGGCTGGTACATGTCGCCCCGGTACCGTCAGTCACCGGCAGCGATCTTGTTGTTAAGACCCTGACCGAGACCACTGAATCTCTGGGTCTGGGTAAACTCACGGTCGAAACCAGTGCTGACAAGACGGTGCAAATCTATGTGGACCATATTGAGAAGAAACGTAAAGAGCTGGGACTGAATTAGTAAGAACGGTTGAACGTAAAAAGATTGCCACGTTATCGCTTAGCGGTAGCGTGGCAATCTTTTTCTGCATTACTGCAGCCAGCGGGGCGTTACAGTAATACTGTCGCCGGATAAATCTGCAGGTCTGATAGTAAAGGATGCCCATTTCCTGGTTATCGGGTTACCCAGACCTGAATAGGAGTGGATGTCTTTTTCAAGTATTTTGACGGTAATGATTCCGTTAGCTCTTGAAACTATTGTGTAAGGTGTAATGGTGCCGGCATTCAGTACGTAGAAATCATTGGTCCCCTTTACTTCAAAAAACAAAGCGGCAGTTGGCTTGGGGAAATCTGGATATTGGGCATCGGCAGCCGGGACAATATTGATGCCTTCAAGCGTCGGCATGTTCCTGTAAAAATTACTCATTACATCTGTCCTAACACCTACAATCGCTGGTGCAGCAAACGCAGTAGACATAGAAAACACGAGCATGAGAACTGTAATTAGTAAACGGCCCCAAAATTTATTCATTTAAAAACCTCCATAGCTTATTTACTTAGCTAAGTTGGGTATATTTTAATATGTTTTACATTAATTGTAAAGTGAATAGAAAATTACTATCATTAACTTAAATTGCTATTACTTTCAAAGGCCTGTAAGAATTCATCTAAAAATATTTTAGTTCTCTTTTGCATTTCGATATCCCAATTTCCATATTTAATATCAGTTATATTGCCCGCTCCAATAATATTACGGTTTACAGATTCGATACATTTGCCTATTAAATCTGACGATATATTTAAGGGTTGCTCCTTATTCAGTCTTATGGAATAGTATACTGTTTTATCGTAAAAAAACATTATAGAGCTTAACTTGATTTCGGAATTTGTTATTTATTTAAGAAAATTCTTTTTTCGATGAACTGGCACAGTCTATAGCCTTATTTAACTGCCGCGGCAGCCAAGTCAAGTTTTGCGAAATGGTGAAGGTTAGCGACCGAATTAACTAAGGGCAGGCTGAATGCAAAGAGACTGGATGAAACAGCAGGGTGGGGCAACCTCTTTTTTTTTGACCATTTTACCTCTCGGCAAAAGAATAGTGCGCATATAATTATTGCGGTTGAAATGTTTTAATGCAGCCTGAAGTCGTTAAAAGCGTGTCATTGCTGGCTGAGCAAGATTGGTATGAAATATGCAATATTAATTTCAATGTATAAATTCAAGGAGGACTAGGAATGGAAGACAATACTCAAAAAAAATCATGGCTGGAAAGATTCCCTAATGGGATTGTATTGCTTTTTGGTATTATTATTTTGGTTGGCTTGTTATCTTACATTATCCCTGCCGGCAAATATGAAACAATGATCGTGGATGGCCGTAAGCTAATTGATCCTAATAGTTTTCACTTTGTACAGCAGAAACCGGTAGCAGTATTTGATTTCTTTACCGTCATCCCGTCCGGGCTGCAAAGCGCCGGGGCATTAATCTTTATGATTTTTCTCATTGGCGGCGCTATTAGTTTGTTTGAGGCCACCGGCGCCATTGGCGGGGCGATTGGCTGGTTTGCCAAACGTTTTGGTCATGAACGAAGCTCCTGGGTTTTGGTGCTGATTACCACGTTCTTTGCCTGCCTGGGGGCTTTCCCGGGGATGATGGAAGCGGCTATTCCTTTTGCACCACTGTGTGTGGGAATTGCGCTGGCACTTGGCTATGATGTTATTGTCGGTATATCGATTGCAG
>JAQSXM010000175.1 GCA_029256645.1 Sporomusa sp.
GTATTTGAACCGAACCCACCTGTCTTGCTGCCTGGGCCAGGGCGATTACTTTAGTCCGGATAACCGGGCTGGCCGCAATAGAGGCAAAGGTAGTTCCGCTGCCAATCCTTATTTCCGTGCCAAAATCTTTAATGTATTTAAGATCGGCAACCTGCGAAAGATCGATCACCAATTCGGCATTTCTGCCGGTACCGTTATTGATAAAATCAGTTCCGCCGCTGATAAATACAGTTTGGGCCGAAGTATGCGCCAGCGCCTGTAAAACATCTTCCAGCCGCGAAAACCCCGCAATTTTATTGCCGGTCATCGTTTTGACCTCCATTCAGCGTGTCCGCAACCGTTTTAACGGCCTTGATAATATTGACATAGCCGGTACAACGGCACAGGTTGCCGGCAAGCGCTTCCCTAATTTCAGCTTCGGTCGGATTAACATTTTTTAATAACAATGCCTTGGTACTCATAATCATGCCTGGCGTACAGTAGCCGCATTGTACGGCGCCGTTGTCGACAAAGGCCTGTTGCACAATATCAAGCTCGCCGCCAGATGCCAAACCTTCAATTGTCAGGATTTCGGCATTTCTGGCCTGATACGCCAGCACCATACAGGCATTAACAGCCTCTCCGTTCATAATAACCGTGCAAGCACCGCATTCGCCTTCGCCGCAGCCTTCTTTGGCACCGGTCAGTTTCAGCTTTAGCCGCAGCAGGTCAAGCAGCCTTTCCTGCGGCTCTACCGTCAAGGTATGCTGCTGTCCGTTTACCGTAAGGTTAATTAGCATTTCTTCCCCCCTATCAGATTGTCGGGCATGTCTTTGCCGGAAATTTTGCCGCCTTATCCGACAATCGAAGTTTTTGCGCATTGGCACGATCCCGGCTCTGCCGGGATCGCCTTGCGCATTTGGCTTATGCTATTTTTTACATAACCCTCTTAATCTTCTTCTGTCGCGTCTACCACGTCGCTGGAGGCCTTTTGGATAAAGAACACCTTGCATGCTGCGATAATTTGGAACAGAAATACAAAGAGCACCAAAAATCCGCCTGCCGTTGCCAGTGCCTTAACGCCGTCAACCCCCTGAGCGCCGCCGCCGAAGGCTGCCATGACCACAGCCACGGTACCGATGATAATACCCCAAATGATTTTGATGAAGCCGGGAGGCTCGGTACCGATGGGAACATTCTTCATGCACATGGAACCTACATTTGTCAGGGTAGCGTCAGCCGCCGTAATAAAAGAAATGATGATGATGAAGATATTCACAGGAATAATGATGGCCCCAAGGCCGAAGGGCAGGTGCTTGAGGAACTCCCACAGGGCCATAACCGCGCCGCCCTCTTTGATAGCACCCACCAGATCGGCCGCGCCAGTCATCTGCATGTGCAGTGCGCTGTTGCCCCAGATACTGAACCATACCAGGCCGAACACCGAGGGAAGAATCCAGTTAACGACGAGAAATTCCCGGATGGTGCGCCCCCTGGCCATCATGGCCAGGAAGATGCCGGTTACCGGCGCATAAGCGATCCAGCAGGCCCAGTCAAACAAGGTCCAGGAACGGGTAAGGGCTGCACCGCCGATATCGATGGGATCCAAGCCCCATAGCCAAAAGTAGTGCAGCCACTCGGCCAGTCCGGCGGTGCTGTTGCGCAGGATGAACAGCATGGGGCCGGTGAACAGCAGCAGGGCCAGAATGCCGTAGTAGAACCAGGCGTTGAGATTACCCAGCACCTTCAGGCCCCTATCCATGCCGACGTAGGATGAGAATGTAAAGATAAAAATTAGTGCCACGCCGATCATCACAAACAGCGACAGGCTTTCCTGTATGCCGTAGGTGCGCAGGCCGGTAACTACTAAAGTAATGCACATGGCAAGGCCGCCGCAGATACCTACGCCCAGAGCCAGCATGGACAGGCAGTCCACACAGGCGGACAGAGCGCCCTTAGTAATCCGCTGGCCGAAAACAGGCTGAAGGGTGGCGGTAACATTGAGCTTTTGCTTTTTATTAAAATACAGATAGGCTACCAGTACGCCGCACAGGGCATAAATCGAATAGGGCATAAAGGTCCAGTTATAGAAGCTGCGCCCCATGGCAAATCGCGCCGCTTCGGCGGTAAAGGGCTTGATGCCCAGCCCGTCCAGTTCGCCCCAGACATTGCCGTAATAGATCAGTGGCTCATTGACGCCCCAGGTGACAATGCCTGTGGCAACGCCACCGGTAAGGGTCATGGCAAACCAGGTCCAGAAGGGGTATTTTGGCTGGGCGTCCGCGCCGCCCAGTTTGATGTTGCCCAGCTTGGAAAATGTGATTATGGCCACCAGAATGGTACTGCTCATTAGCACATACTGGTATAACCAGCCAAAGCTCTCCAAAGACCAGGTAAAGAACGCCTGGGAGCTTTGGGTCAGCGCCTTGTTGTTCACAATTCCGATGATTGCCGCCATGCCGAAGAGAATGATGCCTGGAATAAAAACGTCCTTGCGGACACCGTCTAAAAGGCCCTTACCGGACTTTTTTTCTACCGGAGTTTGGATTTGTGTGCTCATAAGTTCTGCCTTCCTTTCGTGCGCACATTGTGCGCTTCATAAATATTTTGCTGAAGTTGTAGCTGCGTCCCCCCTTCCCTGTTGTCAATCCCTATCCGGCAGTATTTAACTATTAACTGCGTCTAAAAGGACGCCGGATTTTAGTAACTCATACGCTTTGACAATATCGATTGTAAGATTGCGGTCTTGGGCCAGAAAAGGAATGACCTCGCGGATCTTTTGGTGCACAACGCGCCCGGCAGCACCAAGCCTAAACTGTTCTTCTTGCCGCAAGTCGCAGGCCTGTGCGGCATGGATAGCCTCAATCCCGAGTATATAATAGAGATTATCAACAATCTTCCGTGTCTTTTGCACCACATAGGGGGTATTGCTGCAATGGTCTTCAATATCGCCGGCAACAGCATAAAAATCCATACTTATTGGATTAGCCAGATGCCTGATTTCAGCATCAAGGGCCGTAAATGGTTTTTGAATTGTGCCAAAGGCAATGACATGCTCTGGGTCAGGCGTCAAAAATCGTGGCAGACCGGTGAAGTGCCCGCTGCTTAACTTAATGGTGCGGAAGCAGGCTGCCCGTGACAGATGACTGAGTGCTATACCAAGCATCTCAAAGGCTACCGCCCAGTTGACCACTTCAAAATTGCCACAGGACATGATCGCGTTCTGATTCATTAAAACACAGGGATTATCATCTGAGGAATTCATCTGAATGTCCATCAGTTCCTCAATATAATGCAGCGAATCGCGGACAGCGCCGTGGATATGGCAGGCGCAGCGAAAACACAGTGGATCCTGCAGGGCATTGGCGATACCTGGCAGCCACAGGTAACTATCCTTGAGGAGCTGCCTCACATTGGCAGCGCTTTCATTCTGCCCTCTGAACCGGCGGACCCTGTTGATTTCTTCATTAAGCGGACTGACATTGCCCTTAAAAGCCTCCAGGCTAAAACTGTAGATTATATCAGCAAGATTCATTAGCTTTTTGAGTTCATATAAAACCAGTACACCCTGGCCTGCTGCCAACGCATTTGAACTGACAAGCGCCAGCCCGTCTTTCGGCCCCAGAATTAGTGGCTCAAGGCCGGCTTTCGCCAAAGCTTCCCTGGCCGCCATTTTTTCGCCGTGATAGTAGGCGTCGCCCTCGCCAATCATCGTCAAAGCAATATGTGACAGACAGGCAATATCTGCTTCCCCGATTGAACCGCGTTCCGGTACAACCGGTGTAATATCATTATTGAGAAGGTCACGGTACATATAGGCAATCCCGGGGCTCATGCCGGTATAACCCAGGAGCAGTGTATTAAGCCTTATTACCATCATGGCCCGCACCTCTGCCAGTGACGCCTCAGGGCCGACTGCCACGCAATGCGACCTGACCATATTGATGTTGAACTGATTATAGTGTTCTGTCTCAACCTTTGTATCTTTATTAGCACCAACCCCGGTGTTAAACCCATAGACAGGAACATTGCTGTTAACAAGTTGGTAGACAAACTCTCTGGATTCCGTCACTTTTTTGTCTGCGGCCGGAGTAATGGCCACCTTCTTGCCATGAATAGCTACCTGCGCCACCGCTTCTATTGTCAGGCTGTCGCCTGTAAGGTTAACCAGATTATTACTCAAAATACTCCGTTCCTCCCTCTACATATTCCGCAGTAAGAAGTTTGCAGGCGCCAACACACCACCTGCCTGCAAAACTTTAACGCGTTGTATATCGCTGTTGTTAGCACTTTTCGCTGCATGGATAATATTAGCAATAATCATGCCAATCAGCCTATTGTTAATTCCTTGTTGTTTTTTCAGTAAACCCTAAGTATGCTTTTTAATTAACACCCCTTAATAAATATCAAATGCATCAAAATTTTGCGCAATATTTTATTGCAGATAGTTCTTTACACCTATTCAATTATTAGGTAAAATAATGTTAACATTTGGCAGAATAGTGAGTTGAAACCTATGAAATCTATCGATAAGACGTTATATTTAGAGACTGTTGCAAACTTCATTCAAGATGCGGTATATGTGATCAACCAGCACGGCGATGAATTATTTTTCAATAACAAGATCGAACGCTTTGAGCCTTCTCAGCGAAACCATATGCTGGAAGAGCTGCGTAATGTGTTTCTTACCGGCAAGCCTTTATTTGATAAATATAATAAGTACCGCACCGTAGACCATCGTGAAGTACACATGCTTTCTACCGTGGTTCCGATTGAACGCGATGGTGAGATTGTCGCCGTTTGTTCAATTAACAAGAATATCACTGAAATGACCAATTTGCTTAACAAAGTATACAAGCTGCAAGAACAACTGCAAACATACTGTCATAATGGTAATCCACTGCAGAATGGCACCAGCTATAACTTTGAGTGTCTAATTGGTAAAGGCCCGCAAATTACAGCGGTGATTGACAAAGCAAAAAAAGCAGCCCTTGGCGCTGCTCCTATATTATTAACAGGCGAAACCGGTACCGGAAAAGAGATTTTTGCCCAAAGCATTCACAATTACGGGCCTGGTGCTGCCTATCCGTTTGTAGCCTTAAATTGCGCAGCAATACCCGAAACCTTATTGGAAAGTATGATCTTTGGTACAACTAAAGGGGCTTTCACCGGAGCCGAAAACTCACCTGGCTTAATCGAGCAGGCTGGAAAAGGCACATTGTTTTTAGATGAAATAAATAGCATGAGCCTGGTACTGCAGGCCAAAATGCTGCGGATTCTAGAGGAGAAAAAATTTCGTCGTCTTGGCAGCAGTATTGAAGAACCGGTTAACTGCCGGATAATCAGTTCCACCAATGTCGACTGCCACACACTGCTGGCCGAAAACAAACTGCGCGAAGACTTCTACTACCGCGTGGCTGTTGTTAACCTAACTATTCCGCCTTTGCGGGCACGGCAAGAAGATATTTTGCAGCTAGCCCAATATTTTATCAGTCGTTTTAACAAAGTATATGGCAAACACATAACTAAGCTCTCGAATGAACTTGAGAATATATTCCTTCATCATAAATGGCCAGGCAATGTGCGTGAGTTATGCCATGTATTGGAGAGTGCCATAAGCTTCGCAGAGAATGAAGCAATTTTGACTTCAAGCTGCCTTCCTGATTATTTTCATAAACAATATGTACTCACCAAACCCCCGGCCTCGTTAGACAATCTAAAACTCAAATCACTGCCCCAGGCACTTGATGAGGTAGAACGCAAGCTAATCATGGATGCCCTCACAATGAATAATGGTAATATTACCAAAGCAGCCCTATCGCTGGGGATACACCGTCAAAATCTTCAGGTTCGTATTAAAAAATTGAATATTACCAAAAACGTACATTTTGCCGCTGAATAGCAACAAAATTTTAAAGGACTGAACTCGCCTGCGAGCTCAGTCCTTTTTCTTATAAATAATTAACCAATAACCTTGCCGGAAACTGCCACAAGCTCGTTATGGAGACGTTCGTCCTCCTTGATAATGAGGGCTATTTTGGCTTGAATATCGTTTTGATAAGCAGCTTCTTTAATACTGCCTAAATTGATTTTTACATTGTACAGCGCACCATGCAGGCCGGCATGAGCCATCAGCCCGGCTACCGCGGCATCACTGGCGGCGTTAGAGTTGCCAATGGCCAATACCCGCACAGCCATTGATAATACCTTTAAGCAGCATGAGGCAACATCCAGCGGCAGATTGGTGGCATAGACCATTGCCTGCTGAATGGCTTCACTGCGGGCCAGTTTCTCAGCCTCTGTTGCCTTGGGGAGTTTGTAAGCCGCCATAACTTTGTTAAAAGCCTCGGTATCGGCATCAACAGACCGGGTAAGCTCACTTGACAACTGGTCAACCTCGCCCAGGATTGCTGCAATCTCACTTTGTACTTCGGCATATTTGCTGCTGCCTACTGTCAAACGGCAAACCATTGCTGTCAGGGCACCGCCGAGCGCACCGGCCAAAGCCGAGATACTGCCGCCGCCCGGAGCCGGTGAATTCGATCCCAATTCTTCAAGAAACTCGGTAATCTTCATTTCAATCAACATGTTATCAGGCCCCTTTATTAAAGGTTTTCTTCTAATACTTGCTTACGGTCAAAACCCTCCAGGCGCAGGTAAAAATCGGCCGTGTCGATAAGCGCCTGCAGCGGCACCATGCCGACAATCTCACTGCCAATAACGTTTACGCCATAACGCGCCGCTTCAGATTTAACAGTCTCAAACACCCGGTGCAGCGGTGTACCGGTATAGTCAACCATATTGATCGTTACCTGGGCCATATTCCGTTCTTCAATCATTACCCCCATAGCACGGCAGAATTTATAACCGCCTTTGGCTTCACGTATGCTGGCAGCAATTTTTTTAGCGATATTGACATCACTGGTGCTCAGGTTTATGTTATAGGCGATGAGAAATTGTCTGGCGCCAACAACTGTCGCGCCTGCAGCCGGATGCATACGGGCAGGACCGTAGTCAGGCTGACGGTCAGGGGTGGTAATTGCTGTTTTTAGCCCTTCATACTCGCCTTTACGGACATCAGGCAGTTTGACCCGCGCCGGCGTTTTGGCTGCTGCTTCATATAAATACACCGGAATGTTAAGCTTCTCACCAATTTCCCGGCCAAGCT